>DASPQS010000051.1:0-14639 GCA_035624865.1 Binataceae bacterium (SeqCode)
CACGTCCGATCACCATCGACGCGACCGCTGACCAGTAGGGGAAGCCTTGCTCGCGCGCGATCTGCATCATGGTCTCTGCGCGGGGACGAATCATGCTGTAGTCGCCGCGAAAATGATCGAGCGCGATGGCGTGCATCAGGGCAAAAACCATACTGAACGGACTGCGCAGCCGAGTCGCAAAGTTAAGCGCCTGCTCGGCAAGGGCGTGCGCCTGATCCGCGTAACCTAGCATCCAGAGCGCCCAGGACGTCTGCGCCCGCGATGGTACCACTCGGGCCTGATACATCGGCAAAAATCGCTCTACATCGCGATCGTAGATTGCATTCGCCTGTTCCAGGTGCAAACGGGCGGCACCGAACTCACCTCGCCATAAGCAAGTCGCGCCGAAGGCGGAATGGGCGCCGGCCTCTGCCAGCTCTGTTTTAACCAGCCGCGACAGATTGAGAATCTTCTCCGCCAGTTTCATCGCGTCATTCAATCGATTGCGCGCGACATTGAAATTCCAAATTCCGAAAAGAACTGCGAACATCTCCGGACCTTCGCCGATCCGCTGACACAGCACGACTCCCCGCTCTAAGCATTGACTAACCTCGGCAGCGGCATAGCCCTGAGTGCCCGCCAATAACAGACCGCGGATGCCTTGAATCGCAAGTTCGTCGCGGTCGCGCTCCAACGATTCCGGCAGCTGGGCCAGCAATCTAAGTGCCTCGTTGACATAGGCTATCGCATCGTCGTAGGCGGAACGGGTCCGTGCTTGCTCGGCGGCGCGCCGCAAAAAACCGACCGCTTTGGCAGCATTGCCACTGCGGCTGTAATGATGCGCCAAAGCATCGACCTGCTCATCCAGCTGGCCGGCGAAGAGTTCCTCCAGAGCTGCCGCGGCCCGTTCGTGGAGTTCGCGGCGGCGCTCGATCAACAAAGAATTGTAGGCGACTTCCTGCGTCAGAGCGTGCTTAAAAGTATATTCGCTTTCCGGAAAAGCCGGCTTCTCATAAATAAATTCGCCTAGTTGCAGACGGGCCAACCCCTGGGTGAGTTCGCTCTCGGTCTGTGCGGTCACGCGGCGCACCAACCCGAGCGGAAATTCTCGGCCGATCGTTGCGAGTGTCTGCAGCAGTTCCTTCTCTGCAGGTGCGAGCTGATCGATGCGTGCTGCCAGAATACCCTGCACGGTCGGCGGAATCTGAATCGAGCCGAGCGGTCTGGCCAGGTGCACGCCACCATTTCGGTTCAAGACCCCCTGGTCGAACAGCGCGCGCACCATCTCCTCCATGAAGAATGGGTTGCCTTCGGTTCTAGCAATGATCAAGTCCTTGACGCTTTCCAGTTCGCTGTCGTGGCCGACCAGTTCCGAGAGCATCTCAGCCGCGTTTTGGGCGCCAAGTGGATCGAGCCGGAGCTGCGTGTAGTAACTTTTGTTGCTCCAGCGATGCTCGTATTCAGGGCGGTAGTTGACCATCATGAGAATAGGCGCTGTGCTGATGCTGTCGGCGAGAAGATCCAGCAATAACTGCGTCTCGGCATCGACCCAGTGCAGATCTTCGAAGATGAGCAGCAGGGTATGATCGAGGCTCTCCCGATGGATCAAGCTTTTGATCGCTTCACGCGTGCGCTGGCGTCGAACCGCCGAATCCATCTCATCGAGCGGACCTCCCGGGTCGTGAATGCCAAGCAGCGCGAACAGGTACGGCATTGCGTCTTCGAGCGCGCGGTCGAGGGCGAGCACGCGTCCCGTGACCTTTTCGCGTTGCGTCCGTTCGTCGTCCCGATCGCCGATACGGAAATAGTCCTTCAATAGGCCTATGACTGGCAGATAGGGCGAGGCTCGTCCGTGGGACAATGAAAAGGCCTCCATCACGAAGGCCTGGTCTCCCGACTGCAACTTGAATTCGTGAAAGAGACGCGATTTGCCAACCCCGGCCTCAGCCACAGCGGCAACAATCTGGCCGCGACGGCCCTGGGCCAGCTCAAACGCCCGGTGGAGTTGATCCAACTCATGCTGGCGGCCTACGAACCTGGATAATCCGCGCTCCGCTGATATTTGAAGGCGTGTGCGCAATTCACCGAGTCCCAGCACCTCATAGACGGCTATCGGCTCGCTGACTCCCTTGACCCGCGTGGGGCCCAGCGGTTTGAGCTCGAAATAGCCCGCCGCGAGCTTTTGAGTCGTTTCCGTGATCGCGATCGAGCCGGTTGGCGCCAGGGTCTGCATGCGAGCGGCCAGATTCATCGAATGGCCGATCGGCGTGTACTCGGTATGTGCCTCGTCGGTCCGGATCGATCGAACCACCACCTCGCCTGTGTTGACCCCGATTCTCATTTCGAGCGGAGGATTGCCGGCCTCGCGCAACCGCGCCGAATATCTGCGCATCTCATTCTGCATCCGAAGGGCGGCATACAAGGCGCGATGGGCGTGGTCCTCGTGCGCGACCGGGGCGCCAAACATGGCGAAGATTCCATCGCCGGTGGATTGCACTATGTAGCCGCCATAGTGGTTCGCCGCCTCGATCATCAGGTGCAGGGCGGGGTCGACCACGGCTCGTGCCTCTTCAGGATCGAGCTCCTCCATCAATTCCATCGACCCCTTGATATCGGCGAACAAGGCGGTGACTGTTTTGCGCTCCTCGTTAGGCGTGGGCGCAGCCTGCCCGGCGATTACGCCGCGCGCGAGTTCGGCTGCGGTTCGGCCCCTCGGTGGAGGGAGTTCGGGCGGCTTCTGGAAACCCAGCGGCGCGCCGCAGCGCCCACAGAACTTAAATGGCGCGGGATTCTCGGCGCCACATCGTGAACATCGGTTTGCGAGCGAAACCCCACAATTTCCGCAGAAGTTCATGCCGTCCGGGTTTTCGAATCCGCACTTTGAACAGTGGTGCACGTTACAAGTCTACCCCTGATTGCCGGTGTCACAACCAAGCGCGCTCGGGATTGGAAATAGCTGCGATCTGCCTTCCACCCACGAAAACGTCAAAGGTACGGAGCGTTCCCTGAACTTAAATGAAGAAGCTCGCACGGGGAGCCGCGCCGCGTGAGCCGTCCACGGGTCTTGGGGACCGGGGGGACCCTACGACAAATGTCGGTATCGCTCGGTAGCAATCGGAGCCGCGGAGAGCACGAGAACCCTTGGCAGCCAGGCTCTTTGATGCATACGGAGCGCTACCAAGTGATACCTTCATCTTCGCAGATAGTAAAGCAGACGATTTACACCCATACCGGCTGGCGTCGGCTCGACGCGGGGTGGTGCTACTTGCGAATCTTCGGCGCGACATGCTTGGCGCCCAGAAACGCGCCTGCCAATTCCTTCATCGCGGTTTTCCATCATCTGCTCGACCTCAGGCTCGACATTGACCGCGATCGCGAGGCCCCGAGATCGCGAATAGTGGGCCGCAACCCGTTCGAGTTCCAGCCATCTACCCGAATTTTGCGTCCGGATATTTCAGCAGTTTTAAATTCCTCAGAGCGCGCCAATAAATTGGCCAGGCGAGAACTTGTTTCCCAAATAATCAGACACGCGGCATGCGTGCGACGAACACCATCTGCTCGATGCCGCCGTTGCTCACAATTCGCTCGGAGGTGATTGACAGACGGCAAAACTGAGATCGACAAACGGTCGCGTCACCATCCATACCGAGCAACCGGTCAACGGACGATACCTCCCCCCGCAACGCTCTGGAGAGCGGAACATAATGCGGGGCCGATCTACTCGGGTAGTCCGGCTTTGCGGAGGGCGTCGAGATGGTGTGCGAGGTCTGCCTCGCGTTGGTAGTGCAGCGTTGGCAGGCAATGTTCGTGGGTGGCGAAGCCGGGGATGCGTTTGCTCACCTCCGCAGCGTGCATTATTGCGCGCTCGACATCACTCATCTGTGCGTAACAGGCCGCTAGGAGCGCGTGCTGCAGCCCGTCCGGGGCGGCTAAGTGTCTCATGGACTCGACCGCATCGGCGTAACGCTTCGCGACGAACTGGGCGCGTGCCAGATGGGACCAAAAACGCTCGGGGTGGTAGGGATTGAGGCGCATTGCTTTACGGATCCATTCGATGCCCTCCTCTCCCTGGCCGAGCCAAGTCATGATCTCGCCCTGCTGGACCACGATCAGGTCGTCGTTCGCGTTCAGAGTAAGCGCGCGCTGCTGGTGATGGACGGCTTTGTCGAAATCCTTGCGCATCACGGCTACAGCCGCGAGGATGCGGTGCACGTCGCTGTCGTTCTCGTCCAGCCCGAGCGCAACTTGCAGCTCTCGCTCGATCTCCGATTCGAGCGCAGCGCGATCCGTGCACCAGCCATAGCCCAACTGCTGGCCAAGAATGCACGCGTGCCACGCACGCGCGTGAGCGTACCGCGGGTCCAGTTCGATTGCGCGCCGGATGAAACTCAGCGCCCGCAGATTGTCGTCGCGGCTCGATCGGTGATGCAGGATCTTGGCTTGCAGCACGCATTCATATGAGGCCATGTTCGCCGGGGGCTTGCGCTCGGTGCGGCTGCGCGCCGCAGCCTCCATGCGCCCGGGAAGCGTAGCGACGATTGCCGAAGTCACCTCGTCCTGAATCGCAAAGATGTCCTCCAGATCCCGGTCGTAGCGTTCGGCCCAGATGTGGTGGTCAGATTCCGCGTCGATCAGCTGCACCGTGACGCGCACCCGGTTGCCGCTTCTGCGCACACTCCCCTCGACGACATATTGAACGCCGAGTTCGCGCGCGACCTTTTTCACATCCACTGCCTGTCCCTTGAACTTGAATGAAGTATTGCGCGAAATTACGAACAACTCGCGGAAACGCGATAGGTCGGTCAAAATGTCCTCGGTCAGGCCATCAGCGAAGAACTCCTGCTCGGCCGCGCCGCTCATGTTGGTAAAAGGCAACACGAGAATGGAGGGTTTCGCCAAGCCCGGAGCAGGATCGGCGGTCATACCGGCGCCAATGGTGCGGACGCGATACACTCTGACGTGCGCCGCGACGTTTTTCAGCGGAGGCTCGCCGAGGTCGTCGACTTCCAGCGCTATCTTGCCCGACGCGTCCTCCTTAACGCGGGACGAGATCACAATGCCGCCGTCTTCAGCAAGCGGTTCCAGCCTGGCCGCGACGATGATACCGTCGCCGAACAGGTCGTCGCCCTCCGCCACCACCTCCCCTTGATGCACACCGATCCGCAGGCGGAGACCCTCTACCTCGGCGTTCAAAGCAGTTTGGATGGCGATGGCACAGCGCAACGCCTGCACCGCGCTGGGGAACTCCACCAGAAACCCGTCGCCCATTGTTTTGAACACGCGCCCACCGTGGGTGGTCGCCAAGGGCTCGATCACATCGGTGCGCATCGTCCGAACGCGGGCCAGCGTGTTCACATCGTCCGCACCCATCTTGGCTGAGTAGCCGACAACATCGGCCGCAAGGATGCCGGCGAGACGGCGATTGGCTTCGTTCATGCACGAAAAGCTTAGATCACCGGCTGCCTTGGGACAATCGATGCGCATCAACGGGAGCGGTTCGCCACCGCGATGGCTCTGTTTGCGGGTGACGCGGAGCCCGCGGGCCGACGCGAGTTCGGGTCAACCAGCGACGCGCGTCCGGCGGCCAAAGAGTCGGATCGACAAAGCTCGATTTGGCTGAACAGGTCGAAGCAAGAATTAGAGAGTTCGAGCAATCCAGGTCCGAGTCTGACCGGCTCGAATGGGCTTTTGGAACGATCGAGAAGGTCAAACCCGGACTCAGGAGCGATCCGGGCCGGGCTTATTCGCTTGAGTTCACCGGGGCGCTATCTGGCCAATGCACAGGGGCTCTTCGAGCGTGTCTCCGGTTCGAGCGGGTCGATGGTTCGGCTCGCCAATTTTTGCGCAATGATCGTAGCCGAACTCAAGCGGGACGACGGGCTCGACTCCATGCTCGAGTTCGAGATAGATGCGCGACTGGGCGGGCAGACGCGGCGCTTTGTGGTGGCAGCGGCCCAATTCGGCAGCATGCAGTGGGTAGCGGAAAAGCTCGGGGCGCGAGCGGTGATAGCTGCGTGTATGGGCGTGAAAGACCGCGTGCGTGAGGCCATCCAGCTGTTGTCATCTTCGCAGATAGTAGAGCGGACGGTTTACACCCATACCGGGTGGCGTCGGCTCGACGCGGGTTGGTGCTATTTGCATGGTGCGGGAGCCATCCGACCAGATGGAGCGATCAGTGAAATAAAAAGCTCGCTGCCGGAGGTGTTGGCGCCTTATGTTCTGCCGCCACCACCTTCTGGCTCTGCGCTAAAGAGTGCGCTGCACGCGAGCTTATCTATTTTGGCGCTAGCCCCTGATCGCGGGACGGTGCCGGTGCTGGGCGCGCTGTGGCGAAGCGTGCTGGGTACGGCCGACTTCAGTGTCTTCCTCTACGGTGAGACCGGGCGCTTCAAGACTGCACTGGCGACTCTGCTCCAGCAGCACTTTGGTGCGGGCTTCTGCGCTGACGGTTTGCCAGGCTCTTGGATCAGCACGTCAAATTTCAACGAGCGTCTCGCCTTCGTCGTGAAGGACGCGCTGCTGGTGTTTGACGATTTCAGACCAGCTGGATCGGCATCCCCGAGGGAGCGATTTCATCAAGATGCCGACCGGCTGCTCCGCGGTGCCGCCAACCGCGTTGGACGCGGGCGGCTCAGGTCGGACGGCTCTATGCTGCCCACGACGCCGCCCCGCGCCTTGATTTTGTCCACGGGCGAGCAGATGCCCGAAGGTGAAAGCCTGCGCGCGCGAATGATCATGGTGGAAGTCGGACCCGCTGATATCGATCAGGGGAAGCTTAGCGTCTGCCAACGCGACGCGGCCAACGGCATGTATGCCAGGCGATGGCCGCCTATATCGCATGGCGGCGAAAATCGGCCAGTTTCCTTTCCTGCGTGACCTAGGATCGTCCACTGGAACCTGCGGAATACGTTTTGAAGACCGGTAGGGCCACCGGGCCCTTTCCTCCTCCGGGCCTTATTTTTCAAGCACCGATCGCGCAGCGATTGCAATGATCCCAGTTCGAGGGCTGACATTAGCTCCCCGGGTTGAGAAGGTGACGCGGAGGAGACGAGCGCCCTCAATCAATGCGGTAGCGTTTGCGTCGCCGCCACAGCGTCGTGACGTTGATTCCGAGCGTGGCTGCGGCTTCCTCCAGCGTCGTGCTCTGCGCGAGTACGCGCATGATGTACTCGCGCTCGACTTCGTCGAGGCTTGCCCTCTGGCCCACGTCGGCCGAAGCTTGGGGTTGGTCGTGAAACAACGAATCGGGCAGGTCATCGGGCGTGATTGCTTCGCTCCGACTCAGCACGGCGGCGCGCTCGAGCGCGTTACGCAACTCGCGCACGTTGCCTGGCCATCGGTAGTTCTGGAGCGCAGCCGCCGCCTCCGCAGCCAGGTGCATCGGCAGGCGCCGATTGCGCACGCTCGCGGCCGCGAGCATCCATTGGGCCAGGGGCAGGATGTCCTCGCGCCGTTCGCGCAGCGGCGGCACCGCGAGTGTGATCACGTTGAGCCGATAAAAGAGGTCTTCACGAAAGCGGCGCGCCGCGACCTCGGCACGCAAATCCCGGTTCGAGGCGGCGATAATGCGGATGTCGACGCGGATGGTGCGATCGCCCCCGACCCGCTCGAAGCTCCGCTCCTGCACGAAGCGCAGGAACTTGGTCTGGAGGGCAGCTGAGAGATCGGCGATCTCGTCGAGGAAGACGGTGCCGCGGTCGGCCGCCTCCAGGCGGCCGGGCTTGTCTTTGACCGCACCGGTGAACGCCCCGCGCACATGACCAAACAGCTCGCTCTCGAGCAACTCCTCGGAGAGCGTGGTGCAGTTGACGACGACGAACGGGTGCTCGCGGCGCGGGCTCCATTGATGGATCTGGCGCGCGAGCACGTTCTTGCCAGTACCGCTCTCGCCGCCGAGCAGGATGGTGGCCTCGCTAGCTGCGGCCTGGCGCGCGATCTCGAGCAGCCGCACCATCGCGGCGGAGCGCGATTCGAGCAAAGGAGCTTCGTCGATCGCGTCACGCAAGGCGCGGTTCTCGGCCTGCAGGCGCTGCATCTGAAGCGCGCGCTCGACAATCGGCTGGATCTGATCGAGCGAGAACGGCTTGGTCACGTAGTCGTATGCGCCCGCCTTCATCGCAGCAACCGCGTTCTCGACCGTCGCGTAAGCCGTCATCAGGATCACCTGGGTCTCCGGATGGCGCCGCTTGATTTCGGCGAGCAGCTCGAGCCCGTTCATCTCCGCCATCCGGTAGTCGGTCAACACGAGATCGAAGGGGCTTTCCGCCACAAGCGCACGCGCTTCGTGTGCGCTGCCGGCCGTACGCGCCTCATAGCCGAGCGACTCGAAGAAGGTCGCCAGACCGGAGCGGATATTGCGCTCGTCGTCGACGATCAGCAATCGCGCCATCAGGCCTCCCGCGCCGCAGGCAGCTGGACCACAAAGCGGCTGCCGGTCGGGGTGTTGCCGGTGACGAAGATGCGTCCCCCGTGCGCCATCACGATGTCCTTCGCGATTGCCAGCCCAAGCCCGGCCGAGCCTTTTTCCTCGCCACTGGCGCCGTACTGGGCGAAGCGCTCGAAGATGTAATCGCGCAATTCGGGCGCTATGCCGGGGCCGGTGTCTGCTACCTCCAGCCGCACCGTGTCGTCGGACGAACTGGTCGCGACTTCGATCGATCCCCCGCGCGGCGTGTAGCGCAGCGCGTTGCCCACCAGGTTGGACACTACCCACGAAAGCTTGACCGGATCGCCGCTGACCGGCGGCACCGCCACGATATGCTTGTCTAGCCGCACCTGCTTGTCTTCGAGCTGGAGGCTGAAGCGGCCGGCGACTTCATCGGTGATGCGCGCGAGATCGAGGCGCTCGCGGGCGAGCGAGATCGAGGCGAGTTCGCCCCGCGCGAGGCCCAGCAGATTGTCGATGAGCTGCTTCATGCGCGTGCATTCCTCGAGGACCGTGCGCAAAAGCTCGCGCTGGCGCGGTTCGAGTGTCGCCTCTTCGCGCCGCATCAACTGCGCGGAGAGCGTAAGCGACGTCAGCGGCGTGCGCAGCTCGTGCGAGAGCGTTTCGACCAGATTCGATCGCGCGCGATCCTGATCGCGCAGATAGGTTACATCCTGGAGGATGAGCAGCGTGCCGAAGACTCCCTCCATATCGGCACGGCGCAGCGGGATCGGCCTGAGCACGTAGGAATGGTCGCGGCCGCGCACATGTAGCTGCACTTCGGTGCGCGGAGCTTCGCGCCCCGCGCGCCCAAGCGCCCGCAGTGCGTCGCGCACGCGCAGATAATGCGGCGAGTTGCTGCTGAGATCATCGAACGGACTCCCCAGCGCGTCAGCGGGTTCGATGTCCAGGATAAGCGCGGCAATCTCGTTGATGTGCGTGATCACGCCGTGCGAATCGATCAGCACCACGCCATCCTCGAGGCTTTCGATGATCGCCTCGGTCTTGCTCTTTTCGAACAGCAGGCGCTCGACGTTGAGCTTCTCGTACTGCTCGAGCTGCTCGGCCATCTCGTTGAATTCTCGCGCCACCGCCTCCAGCTCCGCCAGCGGCTGCGGCCCCAGGCGCACCTGGGTGTGCCGCTGGCTGATCCCGCGCAGGCGCTCCGCGAGCTCGGTTAGCGGCCGCGTCAGCGCCCATCCGAGGCCCCAGGAAAGCGCCGCGCCGGCGACCAGCAGCAGCGCGAGACAGGCCGCAAATTCGTAAGTGAGCCGCGTACCCAGCCGGCTGGCGCGGCTGTCCGCGCGGAACATCGCCGCCTGATTCATGGCGACCAGGTCGTCCAGCCGCGCGTGCAGCTCATCGAACTCGCGATCGTGGCGCACCCCGGGCGGAGCGCTCGCAATTTCGTCGAACAGCCGGTTCGCGCGCTGCTCGATGTCGCGGGCCAGCTCGGGCTCGCCAATCTCCGTAAAGTCGTGCTCCTCGACGTCCAGCCAGTGCATGAAACGCTCGCGCTGGCGCGCCAGTTCCTGGGCGCCGCGGCCGTCACGCTCAGCCAGCTCGAGCACGCCCAGCGCGGCGTGCATGTGATGGGCGGCCTCGATGCTCTTGTAGTTGCGATAAAGCGTCTCGCGGATTGCGCCGCCCAGATGAAAGACGCGCGGCAGTGCGTACGCGCCCACTCCTGCCACCAGTATAAGCAGAAGCAGGGTCGCGCTGCGGATGCGCGATCGCAACGATGGGGGGCCGCTCATCGCTCCTCCCCAGCCTCGTTGGCGACCACTTCGACGTCAAAATCCGTCGCCTCGGCGAGCAACCGCTTGGTGATGTCGCGCCTGAACAGCCGGCGCCACAGCGGCTGATCCGTACGCCCAACGACGATCTTGGTAATCCCGTGCTCGCGCGCGAATTCCAGCAGCGCCTGGGTCACGTTGTCCGCCTTCACCCACACGGTCTCAGCGCCAAGGTCGCTGGCGAGGTTGATGTTGTCGAGGAGGGCGACGAAATCTGCCGTCCGAATACGGCTCACCGACTCGGCGGGCGTCTCGATATGCACCGCGTACCAGTCCGCGCCGAGCTGGCCCGCGATCCGGCACGCCTTGCGCAGCAGTTGGCGCGCATCACGCGGATTCGAAGACAGCCCGACCATCACCCGCTCGACTGGCTGCGCGCGGCGTCCGCCCTCGCGCTGGCGCGCCTCGCGATCCTCGCGCTGGCGGCTGAGCCCGCGCGCCACCTCGCGCAGCGCGATCTCGCGCAGCGAAGCCAGGTTGCTGGGCTTGAAGAAGCTGCGCAGTGCCTGCTCGATCTGCGTCGGCGGGTAGATCTTGCCCTCGCGCAGCCGCTCGCGCAGCGCCTCGGCGGTCACGTCGACGTTGACCACCTGGTCGGCCCGGGCGAGAAAGCTGTCGGGCACGGTCTCGCGCACGTCGACGCCGGTCAGCCGCTTCATCAGCGGGTTGAGGCTCTCGACGTGCTGGATGTTCATTGCGGTGATCACATTGATGCCGGCGCTGAGTAGTTCCTCGACATCCTGGTAGCGCTTCTCATGCCTGGAGCCCGCGACGTTCGTGTGGGCGAGTTCGTCGATCACTGCGACTTCCGGTTTGCGCGCCAGGATTGCGTCGACGTCCATCTCTTCGAGTGTCGTGCCGCGGTACTCCACGCGCCGCCGCGGGATCACTTCGAGGTCGCCGACCTTGGCCAGCGTTTCGGCGCGGCCGTGCGTTTCGATCAGCCCCAGTACGATGTCGACGCCCTTGTCGCGCAGCAGGTGCGCTTCTTCCAGCATACGCCAGGTCTTGCCCACTCCCGCCGCGGCGCCGAGGTAAATCTTGAGGCGGCCCTTCTGTGGCTGGGCGACAAGGTCGAGAAATGATTCAGGTTCCGGCCGCTCCTGGTCCATCCAGCCTAGTATACGCTGGATCGGACCAGTTCTCAGCGCGTCTCTTGGCCGAGGCGGTCAAGCGCCAGGTTGAGTTCGAGCACGTTGACCCCAGGCTCGCCGAAGATCCCTGCGGAGCGCCCGCGCGTATTCTCGCGTATGAGGCTTTCGACCGCCTCATCGCTCAGCCCCCGTGCCTTTGCCACCCGCGCCACCTGAACGTGCGCGTCAGCGGGGCTGATCTCCGGGTCGAGCCCGCTGCCCGAGGCGGTGATCATATCACTCGGTACCTGCCGGGGTGTGGTGTCCGGGTTCTCCTCGAGCACCTTGTGTAGGGCGTCCTTGGCGCCATCGACGAGCTTGCGGTTGGTCGGGCCAAGATTGGAGCCGCTTGAGTTGGACGCGTCGTAGCCCTTGTCGCCGGCGGCGGAGGGGCGGGGATGGAAGTAGCGCGCCTGGTTGAAGTTCTGGCCGATAAGCTTCGAACCCACGACGTGGCTGTCGCGCATTACGAGGCTGCCATTCGCCTGCCATGGGAAGACGGTCTGCGCAATTAGGTAGATTGCGATCGGATAGATGATCCCGGTCACCAGGGTCAGCATCAAAGTCATTACGGCGGCGGTAATCAATGTGCGCATGTTCTCTCCTCAGGCCAGGTGGAGCGCGGCCACGATCAGGTCGATCGCCTTGATCCCGATGAACGGGATGATGACGCCGCCCACGCCGTAAATGAGCAGGTTGCGGGTCAGGATCGAAGCGGCGCCCAGCGGCCGGTAGGCGACACCCCGCAGCGCGAGCGGGATGAGCGCGACGATGATCAGCGCGTTGAAGATGACCGCCGACAGGATCGCGCTTTGCGGGGTCGCCAGGTGCATGACGTTCAGCGACTGCAGCTCCGGATACCCGACCACGAACATCGCCGGAATGATCGCAAAGTACTTGGCGACGTCGTTGGCGATCGAAAAGGTCGTGAGCGCGCCGCGCGTAATCAGGAGCTGCTTCCCGATCTCGACCACCTCCATGATCTTGGTCGGGTTGGAATCGAGGTCGACCATGTTGCCGGCTTCACGCGCGGCCTGCGTGCCCGCGTTCATCGCAACCCCGACGTCGGCCTGGGCCAGCGCCGGCGCGTCGTTGGTGCCGTCGCCAATCATCGCGACCAGCTTGCCTTGCGCCTGTTCTTCGCGGATGAGCTGAAGCTTGGTCTCCGGCGTGGCCTCCGCGCGGAAGTCGTCGACGCCCGCCTCGAAGGCGATCGCGGCCGCTGTCAGCGGATTGTCGCCGGTGATCATCACCGTGCGCATCCCCATCGCGCGCAGCCGCGCGAAACGCTCGCGGATGCCTTCCTTGATGATGTCCTTCAGGTGAATCACGCCTAGCACGCGCGGACCATCGGCGACCACCAGCGGGGTGCCTCCGGCGCGCGCGATGCGCTCGACGATACCGGCCAGTTCGGCCGGGGCAGTGCCGCCTTTTTCGCTAACGAACTTGACCACCTGGTCGGCCGCTCCCTTGCGCACTTGGCGGCCATTGAGGTTGACGCCGCTCATCCTTGTCTGCGCCGAGAACGGGATGAATTCCGCCTCGTGTTCGGCCAGCTCGCGGCCCCGCAGATTGTACTCGCGCTTGGCCAGCACGACGATCGAGCGTCCTTCGGGCGTTTCGTCGGCCAGCGAGGCGAGCTGGGCGGCGTCGGCCAGATCCTCGATGCGGGTGTCGAGCACCGGGATCAGTTCAGTCGCCATCCGGTTGCCCAGCGTGATCGTGCCGGTCTTGTCCAGCAGCAGCGTGTCGACATCGCCCGCGGCTTCGACCGCCCGCCCCGACATCGCGAGCACGTTATGCTGGACCAGGCGATCCATTCCGGCGATGCCGATCGCCGAGAGCAGGCCTCCGATGGTGGTTGGAATCAGGCACACCAGCAGCGCGACCAGCACCGGCAGCGAGAGATCCGTCCCTCCATAGCGCGCGAACGGATAGAGACTCACGCATACCAGCATGAAGATGATCGTCAGGCCGGCGAGCAGGATGCTGAGCGCGATTTCGTTGGGCGTCTTCTGGCGCTCGGCGCCCTCGACCAGCGCGATCATGCGATCGAGAAAGGTTTCGCCGGGGTTGGCGGTGATGCGCACCTTGATGAAATCGGAAATCACCGTGGTGCCGCCGGTCACCGCGCTCCGATCGCCTCCGCTTTCGCGAATCACCGGCGCCGATTCGCCCGTGATCGCCGCCTCGTTGACCGCTGCGATTCCCTCGACCACCTCACCGTCACCGGGGATCAAATCGCCTGCTTCGACCAGCACCACGTCGCCGCGCTTGAGGCTGGTAGCCGGCGCCATCTTCACCGAGCCGTCCCCGCCTATCAGCTTGGCTTGGGTTTCAGTCCGGGTCTTGCGCAGGTTGTCCGCTTGCGCCTTGCCGCGCCCTTCCGCCATCGCTTCTGCGAAGTTGGCGAACCCAACGGTAAACCACAGCCATATCGCGATCTGAAACTCGAAGCCGGCAAGCGCGAGGCGCCCGGCGAGGAAGTCCCGGATCAGAATCAGGGTGACCGCCGCCGCGGTCACTTCCACCACGAACATCACGGGGTTGCGCACCTGGATCCGCGGGTTGAACTTGCCCATCGAATCGATCACCGCGGTCCTTACGATCTGGCGGTCCCACAGTGCCGCCGCCTTGCGTTCAGCCATCGACATTCACTCCGTCTGCGTTCCCGGTAGGCATCACCGAAATTTTGCGGTCTCCTAGTAGAGCTTTCCGTGCATCATCACGAGGTGCTCGACAATTGGGCCGAGCGCGTCGGCGGGAAAAAAAGTCAACGCGGCGACTATCAGGATCACGCCAACCAGCAGCACCACGAAAATCGCGCCGTTCGTCGGAAAAGTACCCGCGCTTGGCGGCACCGACTTCTTGCCGGCGAGTGAGCCCGCTAAGGCGAGCACCGGAATCTTCATCAGGAAGCGCCCGAAGAGCATCACGAAGCCAAGCGTCGAATTGTAGAAGAGCGTGTTGGCACTGAGTCCGCCGAACGCCGAGCCGTTGTTGGCCGAGGCCTCGGTGTACGCGTAGAGGACTTGTGAAAGCCCGTGCGGGCCAGGATTCGAGATGCCGGCGAGTCCGGCGCTGACCACCATCGCGATCCCGGCCGGTATGAGAATCACTGCCGGGAAAATCAGGATGAAGAGCATCGCCAGCTTCATCTCGCGCCCCTCGATTTTCTTGCCCAGGTACTCCGGCGTGCGTCCCACCATCAACCCCGCGATGAAAACCGACAGCACCGCCATCACCAGCATCCCGTAGAGCCCCGAGCCGACACCCCCGTATATGATCTCGCCGATCTGCATATTG
>DASPQS010000052.1:0-16406 GCA_035624865.1 Binataceae bacterium (SeqCode)
GCGCGGTATAAAGCTGGTACCAGGTATGCTCCGGAGCAATCCGGGCGGCCGCCTCTATCGAGGCCGTAGCGCTACCCGACATCACGAAGGGGATATCCGCGGCAGCGGCCGCCTCGGCCAGTATGAGGTCCGCGCCCGGACGAAACAGGGCGGCCAGACCGGTCGGCGATATACCAAACGGGCTGGCGTAGGTGCGATCGAACAGCCTCGTTGACTGGTCGCGCCGGGAAACATCGACCATATAGCGTGGCACAAGGCGGTGTCGCGCGAAGCTGTTCTCGTTGCGCGCCAGGCAACGTTCGTCTTCGACGCCGCCCTCGATAAAGTCGAACGCGATCCGCGGCAGGCGCCGCTTGGCCATTCGGCGCAGGTCCTCGATGTTCACGGCATCAGCGAGTTTCATCTTGGTCGAGCCTTTCAAACGCCAGCCCAAACGCGGCGTCCCCCCTTCATTGACACTTTTCCCATTCGTTCTACAAAGGGAAGCGAGTATCAGGGAGCTGAACCCATGTCGCGATGCAGATACTGCCAATCGGCGGACTACGGCCCGGGATGCCCGCGCAGCCCTTACGGTGCCCACGAGCATACCGCCGACGAAACGGAATGCGAGTTCTGTGGCTTGCCGTACTATGGTCCGGGATGCGCCCACAATCCGGCGCGGATTCACCGGCATGGCAGCGGAAATGGAAGATGCCGCTGGTGTGGCCATTCCTCGCCTGGCCCAGGCTGCGCTTACAGCCCCACAATGACACACGAACAATAGCCGTGACGGGTCTAACGGTTCCCCTCGCTCGGTTCAGATGGGGCCTATGGCTCGCTCTTTGCGTCGATGCCCCAACAAGAACTCCGTAAGGAGCAGGCCGTGAGAATTAGATTGGAAGTGACCCGCTTAGGATTCCGGCGACTGACGCGCGTACTGGCCAAGATGGTCAAGACGAAGACCCTCGTCGCTGGAGCAAAGACGGCCCTCGCTCGCGCAGGAGAGGGCGCGCATGAGGAAGGCCCTTCGGTTTTTGAGCCCGAGGTGATGTTACCCCTTCAATATTACGAGGCTTTCCGGCGCAAGCATCTGCTCGAAGGGGAGAAGGCACTCATGTTCGCGGTTCTCGAGGATGCTGTGGAGGGTTACCAAAGGTATTTGAAATCTTCCACCAAAAGCGGCCAAAACCGATTTCGCGAGGCGGAAGAATGGATCGATCGCCAGGACAAGCTCTGGCTCTTTTCGTTCGACAACGTCTGTGAAGCCCTCGATATAGACCCGGAGTACATGCGTCGCGGCCTTCACCAGTGGAAGCACAGGGAATTGGGCAGCACAGAACACGTAAGCACAGGCTGACACGCATAGCTTTCGACGCATTCGGAATGGCGCGATCAGCGCCACGAGCTGGTTCCAAATGCTCCAACCAAGAGTCGCAAGCGCCACCTAGACCGCCATGGAGTTCGTCAAAATCCACGACTATTTGTGGGAAATCCCCAGGCATGGCGCGATGCTGGTGCCGGGGCGGGTCTACGCCAGCGCCCGGATGATGGAAGAGTTGCGCGACGATCCCGCCCTCACGCAGGTGGCCAACGTTGCGTGCCTTCCCGGGATTGTCGGCTACTCGCTCGCAATGCCCGATATCCATTGGGGCTACGGATTTCCAATCGGCGGTGTGGCCGCGATGGACGCGCATTCGGGTGTCATCTCGCCGGGCGGAGTCGGCTACGACATCAATTGCGGCGTCCGGCTCATCCGGACCAACCTGCAATACGGCGAAATTGCGGGAAAAGTTGATCGCCTGGCCGACGCGCTCTTCCAGGCGATCCCTGCGGGCGTCGGCTCGCATGGAGCAATCCCGGGACTTTCCGTCGATGAGCTCCGACAACTCGTCGTCGAGGGCGCACGCTGGGCACTACGCAACGGTTATGCGGCCGCTGAGGATCTCGACCATACCGAAGAAGGCGGATGCCTTGCGGGAGCCCAACCGGAGCGCGTCAGTGAATTCGCCTTCAACCGCGGCCGCAAGCAGATCGGAACGTTGGGATCGGGAAACCATTTCCTCGAGGTCAGCAGGGTCGACCAGGTTTACGACGCAAAGGCCGCAGCTTCGCTCGGCTTGGAGCCTGGTCAGGTCACTGTCCTGATTCATTCGGGCTCGCGCGGATTGGGCCATCAGACCTGTGACGATTATCTGAGGCTCATCGGTCAGGTGATGGCGAAGTACGAGATTCGGCTACCGGATCGCCAACTCGCCGCGGTGCCAATCGCATCGCCTGAGGGGCAGGCGTATCTCGGCGCGATGGCCGCGGCCGCGAACTTCGCCTGGTGCAACCGGCAGGTGATGATGCACCTTACGCGGCAGGCCTTCATGGAAGCACTCGAAGTGAGCCAGCGGGATCTTGGTTTTTCGCTAATCTACGACGTCTGCCACAACATCGCGAAATTCGAGGAACACCTCATCGACGGAGAGAAGCGTCTCGTCTGCGTTCATCGAAAGGGCGCGACGCGGGCGTTCGGCCCAGGCCATCCGGCGCTGCCGCAAGCCCTGCGTCCGATCGGGCAGCCGGTGCTGATTCCCGGCGACATGGGACGCTACTCCTTCGTCTTGATCGGCCGCGAAGCCGCGATGCGCGAGACTTTCGGATCGTCCTGCCACGGAGCCGGCCGCGTCATGAGCCGGGCACAGGCGAAACGCGAAGCGCGAGGACGTGATCTCTACAGCGAGCTTGCCGCGCTCGGCGTAACCGTCCGTGCCCAGAGCCGTGCCGGCGTCGCGGAGGAGATGCCCCAGGCGTACAAGGACGTCGCCGATGTCGTCGATGTCATGGAGGCTGCGGGTGTGACGCAGCGCGTCGCGAAGCTCAGACCCTTCGCCGTAATCAAGGGTTGAACGCCTCGGCCGAAGTTTCGAGCTTTTCGCTGCTGCAAACCAAAAAAAGAAAATCGGGGCGGCGCTTTTCACACCGCCCCGATCACATCACAAATCCAAGACTGGCGATTCGTCTAGTTGTTTACAGTTTGTTTAAGCTCGACGCCGAATTGTTGTGCGGCGTTCCCTCCGAACATCCGGGCGATCGTCGGTTCATCGACCCGCGCCGCCCCCAGCATCTCGATCGCATCCCACGCGATGGTGGTGTCGTGATGCGGATAGCGCGATCCCCACACCACCTTTTCCACGAAATGCTGCGGTAGCTTCTGAACCAGCCTTTCCTCGGCGTCAAAACCCAGCATCACGTTGCCTTCTTCCCACATCTCCTCGACGTCGGTGCGCACCGGATAGTGGTGAAGCAACGGGATCGTCCGCGTTGACGCCTCCATCTTCTCCAGCACCTCTTCCATCCACGAGGCCTTTCCGTGCGCCACTACCACCTTCATTTTCGGGTACCGTTGCATCACGGTGAAGCCAATCAACGTGGACGCAACGAACATATGATTGTCGAGCCAGTGCGACAGGATCGGCGCAATCGGATGCCCCAATGGCGGCGACGCTACGAAAGCAAAACCCTGGTCGCCGCCGCCTCCCGCAAACGGTCCTCCTCCGGTCTCGGCGAAGATCGTTCTTTGATTCAACCGGCGTTTGACTTTTTCAAAGAATGGACCATGCGACGTCCACTCCGGATTCCATAATCCTGCAGCGGGATGCACCGCGGCCGTCATCCCGAGGCTTTCGAGCTCCGTCCACAGGGGATCGTAGTAGGGATGTGTGAAATAGTGGCCCTCGATAAACATCGGGCGGATGAAGGCGCCGCGAAAACAAGAGATTTTCGAGACGCGACGAAGTTCCTCGACCGCATAATCCATATTCTGCAGCGGTACCATCGCGGCCGCGAACAGCCGTTGCGGCGCCACCTTGCAGAAATCGGCGATCCAGTTGTTGTATGCCCGCGCCAGCGCATATGCGACATCCGGGTCTTCCACCAAATGGAATCCCTCGGCGAACCAGGTCGGATAGAGGAAAGCCTGGTCTACTCCCATCGCGTCCATATCGCGCAGCCTGGCGCGCGGGTCCGACGCGCCTTCGGTCATCGCGTGGCGATGTCTGGGGTCAAGCTGCCCGACCTTGTCCCACGTCATTCCCGGCCGCCAGATCGCGTGCCGCGGGATGTTGGAATTCATGGTGTCCCGGAACATCTTGCCGTTGACTTTGAGATACGAACCAAGCTTGCCTTCTTCCCGCCACAGCGCGTGTTTTCCCAGCGTGCGGTACTCGGGCTCAAGGTACTTGGTCCACAGTTCCGGCGGTTCCACGATATGAGAATCGCCGTCAAAGACTGCGAAGCGTTTAGTCGCCATAATCGGCCATTCCCCCCCTCGGCTAGCGGCCCCCGCCGACTCCCGGAGAAAACTCCCGCTGCGAAAGTACGGACGCCTCAGGCTTGAGCGCCTCCTTGACCTCCTGCTCGGTCGGCCACCAGTCGGGCCGTTCGATTTCGGTGACGCGGTCCCGGATGAACGTCTTCGGCGGATCGATCTTATACATCCGCCGCGCATTGCCGCCGAGGAACTTCGACTGATAGCTATCGGGCAGTTCGCACTTGCGCATCGTCTCGATCGCTCGCCAGGCGTCGTCACCGTCGTGATGGTAGACATCTGACGACCACGCCAGGATGTTCTCGTAGAACTCCGGCATCCTCGACGGCGGGGCCTCGTCGCCTTCGAAGCCGGTCACGCAATGCTCCAAGAAGGTCTCGCGCGGCAGGCGCTTGAGCGGCGGGAACCGGCGCTCGTTGCGGTATAACTTGTAGGCTTTGTCGCATTCGTCGAGGATGAAGCTCAACCACGTTGACGACGCTTCAAAAACCGCCGCCCGGAGCTTCGGATGGCGCTCGAAGAAGCCCGACATCAGCACCATCGTCACCCACAGCGACGCCTCGGCCTGGAAATCCTGGACGTTCACCAGAAACGAGTGAGGCAGCCCCGACGTCGATGCGCTCAGCGCGATAAGCTCTGCCCCGGAATGCTGCTCCGTATAGCCGGGCGGCTTGAGCGATCCAAAAGCCGGGAACGGATGCATCCCGTAGACCAGCCCCGTGTCTTCCATCGCGTGCCACACGCGCTCGTATTTCGGCTGGATCGGGTAATTCCCCATCGCGTCGATCGGGCGTACCAGCGCGACCCGGCAGCCCCTGTCCGCGACCCGGTAAAGCTCCTGCTCGGCAAACTTCGGATCCTGCATCGGCAGCATCGCCGCAAAAAAGAGCCTCTCTGGGTTCTCCTGGCAGTATTCGTACGCCCAGTCGTTGTACGCCTTGCACATCGCCTTGGCGCCCACCGCGTTCAGCAGCCACGGATAGGTGTCGATATCGGTGGGGATGATCATCACCTGGTCAATCCCCTGCACATCCATATCGCGCAGCCGAGGCTTCGGCTCGTACGAACCCTTGTGATCGATGTAATCCGCCTGCTCCTCGGTCAGCGCGGTTTCGCGGCGCAGATTGCGCACGTTCAAAGCCCGCTGGATATCGTGCTTGAGCCCCGGTCCCGCCAGCGACAGCACGTTGACCGCGCCCGCACTGCCGTGAATGCGCTGCGACCCGATTCCGGCGCCGGCCTTGCCGTTTACGATTAGCTGCTGGCTTTCCGGGTCCCACCAAATCGTGTTCTTGAGCGCCTCGTATTCGTCCTTGCTCAGATTGTCCTTCGCCCGTTCCCACAGCCACGGCGGCTCCGTTACATGCGCGTCGCAGTCAAAGGTCGCGAAATCCTTATTCATTGGCGCGAATTTCTGAGTCGGCATGGTCACACCTCGCTTGTGATCGTCAGAGGAAGCAATCTCGCATCCGGCCGGCTGCTAAATGGTCTCCAGCCACGAATCGGGCATCGTCACGGCGCCATGGCGCGCGAAAATCGCATCGATTTCCTTCATATCTGCCTCGGAAATCGACCATCCCAGCGCGCCGACATTGTCGTCGACTTCGCGCGGATTGCGGCACCCGACCAGCGCCGTGCTGACTACAGGATTCGACAACGTCCAGCGCAGCGCAAACTGCGGCAGGCTCTTCCCGTAGCGCTTCGCCATCGCCTTAAGCTCTTCGACGGCGCGGAGATTCTTGAGATATTGGTCAGCCCCGAATAGGTGCTGGAAGAGGTTGAGGTTCAACAATTGACCGCGCCGGGCCCGCCAGTCGTTTTTGTCGAAGGTCATCTCTTCAGTAAACGTACCAGTCAGCATCCCATAGGCCAACGACCCGTACGCCATCACGCCGATCTTATTCTCGCGGCAGTACGGGAAGATCTCCTTCTGCATGCGGCGGTCGAACATATTCCAGCAGTACTGCACCACGTCGACACGGCGCGTGCTCATACAGGCCTGGATTTCGCTCAGGCGGAAGTTGGAGAGTCCAACCGCGCGGACCTTGCCCTGCTGAACCATATCGTCGAGCGCGCGCATGGTTTCGTCGAACGGCGTATTCCGATCGGGCCAGTGGACCAGGTAAACATCTACATGATCGGTGTCTAACGCTTTGAGACTCTTCTCGATGCACTCCATTGCGCGCTTGCGGCTGCCGTCGCGCAGGTTTGGTGCTTCTGGATAGCCCACACCAAATTTGGTCGTGATTACTACTTCCTTACGGCGCGAGCCCAGCGCTTTTGCCAGCGACTTCTCCGACGCCCCGAAACCATAGGCCTCGGCGGTATCGAAGGAGTTGATGCCGACGTCGAGGGCGCGATTCACCGCCTTGATGAATTCCGACTCCTCGATGCTGCCGTAGCCGCCGCCGATCTCCCAGCAACCGAACCCGATCGCCGAGATTTGAATCCCTGTCTGACCGAATTGACGGTACTCCATCGACTTTGACCTCCAGCTATGCCCCATCGGCGGCCCCAGCGCCGGATACGGCTGGGAACGGGTCTGTGCCTTGCGGCCGCGGCCTGCGCGGCATGGCCCAAACCTAGCAGCACGTCGCCTGACGCGACAAGTCCAGCGGCTCCGCGATAACTCGGTAAGGATTCGCGCCGGGCGGCGCTAATTGACTGCTTGGACGATCATCTCCAGCAAGGTTCCGCGCTTTACCGGCTTGCTCAGATGGGCGTCGCATCCGGCTTCGAGGCACTGGCGGACTTCCTCTTCAAGCGCGGACGCGGTAAGCGCGATAATCGGAGTCCGCTCCAGGTGGTTCGCAAGCTCCCAGTTACGGATCTCTCGCGTTGCCGCGTACCCGTCCATTACCGGCATCCGCAAATCCATAAGGACCAGATCGTACTTTCCTGCCTTGAACTTTTCCTGCGCGCCCTGCCCGTTTTCGGCCTCGTCAATCTCTACCGGCGTGCCGTTGAAATAGGCCTTGATCAGGAGTCGGTTGACCGGAGAATCGTCCGCCAGCAGAAGCCGAAGCGGCGGAAGCTCGAACTCGGCGCTACGCGCTTGCTCATCCGCAGGGGCGGAATCCGCCTCATTTGTCTTGCCCATCGCGCTTCCGATCGCCTTCATCAAATCGCTGCGACGCAAGGGCTTCACAAGGTAAGCGGTGATGCCTATCTCTTGCAGATGCGCGAGTCTCGCCGTCAGATCTTCCGAAGTGAGCATGGCCGCTATGGGCGTGCGCTCCCGATTATTCTTGTCCTGCTCTTGCTTCAGACGCCGGGCCGCTTCGATTCCGTCCATTCCCGGCCTTCCACAGTCCAGCAGTATTAACTGATAGGGCCGGCCGGCCGCTCGCGCACGCTCGAGTTCGGCAATCGCGCGTTCGACGTCCGCCGCCTCGCCTATCTCCGCGCCCTCGGGTTCGAGGTGCTCTCTTATGACCAGCCGGTTGAGTCCCGTGTGGTCGACGACCAGGACCCGGACCCCCTTCACGTTCGGTGTCTGGGGCCTCGTATGGGGACTCGGCGCACCCAAGCCAAACACAGCAGTGAAACTGAAGCAGCTCCCGCTGCCCGGTTCGCTTTCGACCCAAATTTTCCCGCCATGCAGCTCGACTAATCGTTTTGCGATCGCAAGCCCGAGCCCGGAGCCGCCATACTTGCGCGTTGTCGACGAGTCCGCTTGCTCGAAGCTCGAGAATATCGACTCGAGCTTGTCATTCGGGATGCCCACGCCGGTGTCCGTCACGGAAAAACGCAGAACGACCGACGCGTCGTCGCCATTTGCGGACCGGAACTTGTCCCCGCGTTCAGTATTCTCCCGTTCCACCTTGAGCAGAACCTCGCCCTTCTCCGTGAACTTGATCGCATTGCCGATCAGGTTGAAGAGAATCTGGCGCAGACGCAGCGGATCGCCGATTAGATTGAGCGGCACGTCAGGCGCCGCGTAGACCGCGAGCTCGAGACCCTTTCCATGCGCGCGAACGGCCATCGCCTCCGCGACTTTCTCGATCAGCTCCTCCAGATCGAGATTGGCCGATTCCATCTTAAGACGCCCGCTCTCGATCTTGGCCAGGTCGAGGATGTCGTTGATGAGGTCAAGCAGCGCGTCACCATTGACCCTCATCAATTCGACATATCGCCGCTGCTCCTCGGATAGATGGGTGCCCGACAGGAGTTCCGCCATACCCAGGATCGCGTTCATCGGCGTGCGGATCTCATGCGACATGTTGGATAAAAATTCGGATTTGGCCTTGGCCGCATCGAGCGCCGCCTGCCGCGCCGCCCTCAATTCGTTTTCCGCCTTCCTGATCTCGGTGACGTCCCGTCCTATCCCAATCACGCATTCTCTTCCGCCAATTTCCGCCAGCACCCCCGAGAACAGGTACGGACTGAGGCGGCCGCTGCTGTGCCTGAGGTCGATCGCCTGGTTACGAACGACCCGCGCATCGCGTATGTTCTTCAGAAATTCTTTCAGTGTGCCAACGCTGCTCCAGGCCCCCAACGCCCGCACAGTCTTGTTCAAAACCTCGTCCCGGGTGAGGCCTACCGCATGAATGAACGCCTCGTTGGCTTCGATCACCCGGCCGCTCTGGAAGTCGAAGATCGCGATCGCATCGGGACTGGATTCGATTATCTTCCTGAAGCTCGACTCGGATTCGATCCTCTTTTTCTCTGCCTCCTTGAGCTTCGAGATGTCGCGGGTGAACGAGATGACGCAGGGCGTTTCGTCGAACGCAACCACCACGGCCGAGGTCAGAGCGCTCAGAACCTTTTGCCCCTTCCCGCGAAAATCCACCTCCATGTCTTTCACGACGCCATCCGCTCCGAGGCGCCGCATAAATTCTTCGTATTGAGATTTATCCTGCCAAATCCCCAGCTCGTCCGGGGTTTTCGTCAGCGCATCCTGGACATCGAGACCGACCGTCTCGATAAAAACGCTGTTGACCGCTACATAGCGGCCATCCGATAGCCGGTTGATGCTGATTGCGTCCGGGCTAGCCTCGAGGATGCTCAGCAGGGTCGCTTCGCTCATGCGGAGTCCGATCTCGCTCCGCTCGGTGGGGTTGTGTCTTCGAGTGCGCGCGGCAGCAGCGGTCACCCCGCGGCGCTGCCACGGGTTCGCTTTGCCCACTATCTGTTCTCCGGATCGAGCGCCTGGATCAGAGGCTCCAACTTTCTGATTAAGCCATCGAACTTTTCAAACGGCTTGGCTATAAACTCGATCGCGCCCTCTTTAACGAACTCTTCGCGAGCCGCAAGCCTGGAACTGATTACTACCACGTCGGTCTGATTCCCCGATTTTCGGATCTCTCGCAACAGCTCGATAGCGGTAAAGCCGTTGACGACGGGCATTACGATATCGAGCGTAACGATCTGCGGTATGAACTCCTGGTAGACCGTCAAACCCTGGTAGGCGTTCTCGGCTTCCCGCACCTCGCAGCCCAAACGCGCGAGCCGCAGCCGGAGGTTTCCGCGAATCACCGGTTGATCGTCAACGACTAATGCTCTGACTGACATTGCAATCCCTGTTCAGCTTCATCTTGATTCGAAACCGCCTCGCGACATTATCTGCATCCGCTTCATACTCGTGTCGCAACTCCGCCCAACAGACGCGAGAACAGGCGTTCCCGTTTTTCGCTTCGCCCCTGATCCGTTCCCGTCATCTTTCCGACCAGCTCCTCGATCGCGCGTGTAAGCGCTGATGACGCTGCGACCTGCCACAAATCCTCGCCGCGCAACTCGACCAGATCGAGCGCTGCCTTGTCGGACGGGATCTTTGTATAGATCGGCCCGCCCAGTGTCTGCGTGATTTGCTCCTCGCCGATCGGATGGCCCGGAACGAACTTGTTAAGGATAAAGCGCGGCTCCACTTGCGTGATTCCGAGCCGCCCATAAAGGTCCAGAAAGCGCCCCGCGCCTCGCACAGCCCTCACCGTCTGCTCGAGCACGTAGAACAGGTAGTCCGAACGCTCCCACACCGCTACCGTCTTTCCGTCCACGTAGCTCCCGCAATCGACCACCACGAAATCAAACAGTTCGCGCATCAATCCGATCGCGCTGACGATCGTCTCTTCCGGAAGAACTTCACTCTCCTCGATTCCACTCGGCGCCGCCAGCACATAGAGCCCGGAGCGATGCTTGGTCAGTGCAGTTTCCAGTCTGGAAGAGTCGAGCTGTCGGTCGCCTCCGCAAAGCGCCATGATCGACGAATGGACGTCGAGATTCAGGTAGATCGGTAGGTCGCCCGACTGCAGATGCAGGTCGACCAGCACGACTCGCTTATCGAGTTTGTCACGCAGAGCCAGCCCAAGGTTGGCGGAGAGACTCGTCACCCCGACCCCGCCCGTATTGCTGACGACCGAGCAGACCGTCCCTCCGCTCGGATGATCCAACTGGCGGCGCGTCTCGTTGACCTTCAGCAGCGCCCGCGTGATCGCACCCAGCTCCAACGGCAGAAAGAGCAATTCGTCCGCGCCCGCCTGCAACGCCCGGCGCATCGCCGCGGCTGATCGCTCGTGCAGCGCAGCCAACACCGTCGGCCGCGGCAATTGCCTGGCGTAAGCCTGCAGAAGGCTCAGTGTTGTCGGATCGACAATCACCATCGCGATATCCGCCGACGCCATATCGGTGCGTTGCGGGAGATTTGCCGCAGGCTTGACGATCTCGACCGGCGGATCGCTGACCGCCGTCAATACCGCCCGAACCTCCGCGCACGCCGCCTCTTCCCCAACCAGCTCGACTCGCAGCGGAGATCCCTGCGCCGGCTGGTTTTCAATCGCTGTAAGACTGCGATCCGGGTTCAGCATCTCGTCTCCCTCTCGAACAGCCCGCGCACGATATCCACCTCATTCTCGATCTGTCCGAGCACGGCCCGCGCAATTTCGAGATTTGCGTCGGCCGCAGCCTTTTCGAGCGCGACACAAAGCGCCGCCAGATTCATCGCCCCCATGCTTGCCGACGTTCCCTTGAATCCATGCGCCTGCACCGCCAGTTCGTCCGCTTTTCCCTCCGCCAGCGCCCCCCGCATTGACGCGACCCCGGGCTCGAGACCCTCGAGAAACAGCGCTACCAGCTCGCGGAACTGCTCCGGATGGCCCGAGCCCTCGGTCAGTTCTCGAAGCTCTCGCAAGGCCGCGGTGTCGAGACTCTCGGAAGACTTCGCTCCAACTTCCACTTACCAGTCCCCCCGACTGGCCAAAGGGAGCCTGCGTCTTCGTGGTGGCCCCATCGGCCGGGAATTGCCTGAAATAGCCGGAATAACTCACGCAAGAGGCGTGCCCACACCAAACCCGCATCCGACGCCTTCTCAGACCCGCCGCGTTGCAAGAATGCAACTCGCGGGCGCCCACCACCCAAAATTGTTACCTCGATGCGACTTCCGATCCGGCCGGAAAAGTCTTGCCGCTTTCCCTTGACGCGCGGGCCGGCCGCACGACATATGACGATTGACATGTCGACTTCCTGCCCACTGCTCAACGACGAGTTTCTTATGGCGCAATCCGATTCCCCCAGGCCGCGGCGCCCGCTCGAAGGCGTGCGCGTGATCGATCTAACCAAGATTGTTGCCGGCCCCAACGCGACCCGAATGCTCGCGACCATGGGCGCCGAAGTGATCCGCGTCGAATGGCACGATCAGCGCGCCCTCGACCTCCTGCGCGGCGTTCGTCCTCTCGTTCCCGGCGGCGACGGCAATAATCTCAATCGCAGCGGTCTCTTCAACAACATCAATCCCGGCAAGTATGGTGTTACCCTCAACATGAGCCTTCCGCAGGGCCGCGATCTGTTTAGGCAGCTCATCGCCAAGTCCACTGTGCTCTGCGAAAACTACAGCCCCGCTCAAATGGATCGGTGGGAGCTCGGCTACGACGAACTGCGCAAGATAAATCCGCGCCTGATCTACTTGCAGATCACCGGGATGGGAAAATCCGGCACCTACAACAACTACGTCAGCGTCGGTCCCACCGCTCAGGCCCTCTCCGGTCTGACCCACATGTCCGGATTCCCCGAACCGATGCCGCCCGCCGGATGGGGTTACTCATATCTCGATCACTCGACCGGCTATTACGGCGCGATTCTCGTGCTCGCCGCGCTCTTCCGGCTTAAGCGCACCGGCCTCGGATGCTACCTCGACACGTCGCAGACCGAGACCGGAATCATGCTCTCCGGCACCGCCGCTCTCGAGGCGCAGCTCACCGCCAAGCCCACGACGCGCTACGGCAACCGGATGCACTCGGCCGACTGGGCCCCGCATGGCGCCTATCCCTGCCGCGGTACCGACGAATGGATCGCCATCGCCGTCCAAAACGACGACCAGTGGCACGCCGTCGGCAGCGTTCTCGGTTCACCGGATTGGACTCGCGACCCCCGCTTCGCCAACGCCTCCGGCCGCAAGGCCAACGAAGACGAACTCGATCGCCTGCTCGCCGCCGCCACCAGGCATGAGGACCGTTACGATCTGATGGACCGGCTGCAAAGCCGCAAAGTCCCTGCCGGCGTGGTCCAAAAGTCCTCCGACCGCGCCGAACGCGACCCACAGCTCAAGCATCGCGCTTACTTCGTGCAGTTGCCGCACAACGAGATCGGCTCATGGCCGGTCGAAGGCTTTCCCGCCAAATTCTCGAACATGACCGCCGACGTCGGCGGACTTCCCGGCCGCGCCGCGCCCGTGATGGGCGAGGACAACGATTACGTCTATCGCGAAATTCTCGGCTTGACCTCCGACGAAATCGCCCGGCTCAAAGAGGATTGGATAATTTGACTACCGACGCGCTCATGAGCTCCGCTCTCGACGGAACCGTCGTCGTCGAAGTCGGCGGCGAACACGGCGAATTCGCCTCATTGCTGCTCGGCTCGCTCGGCGCCGAAATCATCAAGCTCGAAGGCCGCGCGGGCTCGAACTCGCGCCGCTTCGGCCCCTTCACCACGCCCGACGCCGATCCCGAACACAGCCTCTTCTTCTCCCGCTACAACCTCGGCAAGAAAAGCCTCAGCCTCGAAGTGGCTCACCCCGCCGCTCGCGTCCCCTTCGATCGTATCGCCAGCCACGCCGACGTCATTATCGACTCCGGCGATCCGGACGACGTCGCGATGCGCCTGCGCTCTTATCGCGCAATTCAAGCCGCCAATCCCCGCTTGATCGTCTGCGCGATCACACCCTTCGGCCTCGACGGACCCTGGCGCAACCTCAAGATGACCGACCTGACCCATCTCGCGATGGGCGGTGTGATGGCGTCATGCGGATACGATCCATCCCCCGATGGTGTCCACGACACTGCGCCGATTGCGCCCGGGATGTGGCAGGCGTATCACATCGCCTGCGAGTACGCCGTGATTTCGATCACCGCCGCGCTCAACCTCCGCGAACTCACCGGCGAAGGCGCCTTCATCGACCTCTCGATTCACGAGGCCGTCAGCACCTGCACCGAGGTCGCCCTCCCGACCTACCTCTACAACGGCGCCGTCGTGCAGCGGCAGACCGGCCGCCATGCCGCCGAATCGCGCACCCGGCCCTGGCTTCGACGCACCCGTGATGGCCGCTACGTCAAGGCCTTCCTCTTCTGGGGCGGGCACGAGCGCCGCGTCATCACCGAGATGCTCAACGAGGCCGGCGTCGACCACGACCTCGATACCGCCGCCTACAAGGAACTCGTCAAGAACTCGCCCTCCGAGGCCAACTCCCACTTCAACCACATGATCGACCGCCTTGCCGCTTCGATGGATGCCGAAGAGCTCTACCATCGCGCGCAGGCCAAGGGCCTGCTCTGGGCCAGCGTCCGCTATCCCGAGGAGAACCTCGAAGATGCGCACTTCCAGGCTCGCGGAACGTTCCAACCGTTCGACCATCCCGAACTCGGCCGCCCGCTCCATTATCCGGTTTCCGTCGCGACCGACGGCAAAGGCCGCGTCACCGCATTCGACGCAGGAGCGCCTCGCCTCGGCGAGCACAACCTCGAGGTCCTGACCCGCGTCGGCTTCACCGAGGCGGAGGTAGACGCTTTCAAGACTGCCGGTGTAATCTAGAGGATCGCCTGTACGCGCGACCCCGTGGTCAAGCCGAACGTAGACTGAACGCGCGGCTATGGGCAGGGCGCGAATCTCGGGCGACCTATGACATTACGGGTTCGCTCCGGCGAACCCCAGGAGGCTACACAGTGAAAGTTGGCGGCGCAGTGATTTTCCAGAACCCTCTCAACCAGCGCTCGGATTACGAGGTCTATCAGCACGATCTTCGCATCGGTGACATGCTCGAACCCCTGGGCTTCGATTCGATCTGGAGCGTCGAGCACCATTTCGACGACTACACGATGTGCCCTGACGTCCTCCAGTTCCTCTCCTACTTCGCCGGCCGCACCAAAAAGGTCGAGCTCGGCTCGATGGTCGTCGTGCTGCCGTGGCACAAGAGTCCCATCCGCGTCGCGGAGCAGATCTCTGTCGTCGATCATCAGTCCAACGGCCGGATGCTCCTCGGGCTCGGGCGCGGCCTCGCGCGCATCGAGTTCGACGGCTTCGGCGTCTCGCTCGACGAATCGCGCGAGCGCTTCATCGAATACGCCCAGATGATCATCGAAGGCCTCGAAAAGGGTTACTGCGAGTTCGACGGCAAGCATCTCAAGCAGACCCGCCGCGATATCCGCCCCAAGCCGTTCAAGTCATTCAAGGGCCGCACCTATGCCGCCGCGGTCTCGCCGGAGTCGGCGCGCATCATGGCTCGCCTCGGCATCGGCATCCTGATTATCCCGCAAAAGCCTTGGGAAGCCGTCGCGCAGGAACTCGGCGAATACCGCCAGATCTACAAGCAGGTCAACGGCGGCGAACCGCTGCCCACCATCGCCGCCGGATGGGTCTTCTGCGACAAGAGCGCCGACCGCGCGCGCGAGATGGCCGTCAAGTATATCGGCGGTTACTGGCAGACCGCGCTGCGTCACTACGAAATGGCCGGCGAGCATTTCGGCAAGGCCAAGGGCTACGAGTATTACCAGCAGATGGCGAAAAATCTCGAGGGCGCCGGCAAGGACGCCTCGACCGAATACTTCCTCAACCTCCAGGTCTGGGGCACGCCCGAGATGTGCTTCAACAAGATCGACGACATCCGCCGGCGCGTCAACGCCAACCATTTCACCGGCGTCTTCAGCTACGCCGGGATGCCGTGGGAGGAGGCCGAACGCAACGTCACTCTCTTCGCCAAGGAAGTCATGCCCGAGGTCAAGAAGCTCAACGGCATCAAGGCCGAGGCCGCATGATCGGGCGCCAATGTAGATAAAGAATCCGGGATCCCGATCCCGGAATCGCAATCCGCAAGGCTTGCGCGCGAAAGCGCGCAAGCCTTGCTTTTTTCCGCGCGAATGCTTCAGTTCGCCTTAGGACCGGCGCGCCGGGTTTCACGCCCGATCATCCGGCCACGGGCGGCGGTCGGAGGGAAATATGTCTCTGGCGAACAATACCGTTGTCATACTCGGCGGAAGCTCCGGAATCGGCCTTGCCACCGCGAAAGCCGCCCGATCGGAAGGCGCTCACGTCATCATTACCGGGCGCTCGCGCGAGCGCCTCGCGGCCGCGGAGAAAGAACTCGGAGGCGACATCAGGACCGTCGCGCTCGACGTCGCCGACGAGGCCGGAACGCGCGCGCTGTTCTCTGAAATCGATCGCGTCGACCACGTCTTCATCACGGCGGGAACGGTTCTGTTCGATCCCAAACTTGCGCCCGACACCGCCTCGATCCACCCGGCCCTCGACATGCGCTTCTGGGGCGCCTTCTACGCGGCAAAATTCGCGGCCACCAAGATGCGCGCGGGCGGCTCGATCACCTTTATGTCGGGTACCACCGCGATTCGTCCCCTGCGCGGCGCTTCCGTCGCGACGGCCTCGTGCGGCGCGGTCGAGGCCTTCGCCCGCTCCCTCGCGGTCGATCTCGCGCCGATCCGCGTCAACACCATCCAGCCCGGACTGGTCGATACGCCCTTCCTCGACGTCCTCGGCGAGCGCCGCGCCGCGATCATCGCCGAATACTCGAAGCGATTACCGGTCGGCCGCCCCGGCCGGCCCGAGGAAATCGCCGACGCCGTGCTGTTCCTGATGAAGAACGCCTTCGTCACCGGCATCACTCTGACCGTCGACGGCG
>DASPQS010000053.1:0-13596 GCA_035624865.1 Binataceae bacterium (SeqCode)
GCCCGCGCCGCACGGCGCCAACGCAGGGTTCCTTATGCTGAACCCGGGGAAAAAATCGATCACGCTCAACCTGAAAGATCCGCGCGGGCGGGAAATTCTGATGCGGCTGCTCGCGGACGCCGACGCGCTGGTCGAAAATTATGCGCCCGGCGCGCTCGAGCGGCTGGGGCTGGGTTACGATGATCTCGCGCCGCGCTTCCCGCGCCTGGTGTACGCGTCGGGCAAGGGTTACGGCCAGGACAGCCGGTTCGCCAAGCTGGGCGCTCTCGACTTCACGATTCAGGCGTCATCCGGGATTATCAGCATGACCGGGTATGGCGATCGCCCGGGCGTGCGAGTGACGGCCGCCCTGGTGGATACGAGCACCGGCATGCACCTGGCGGCGGGAATCCTGGCCGCGCTGCTCGAACGGGTACGCACCGGGCGCGGACGCAAGGTCGAAGTCGCGATGCTCGACATCTGTATCCCGGCGATCAACGGAGCTATCGCCGCCGTGCTCGAGGGCAGAAAAATTCCCCGCCTTGGCAACCGTCATCCGAGCGCGTGCCCGTGCAACACCTATCCAACCTCCGATGGAGAAATCTGGATTTATTCTCTGACGGAAGCCCACTGGCGGCAATTGACATCGTTGATGGGCCGGCCGGAATTGCAGACCGACCCGAAATTCCAGGATGAGATCAGCCGCTGCAAGATCATGGACGAAGTCGACGCGATTGTCAGCGCGTGGACGTCCACGCGCAAGCGCGATGAACTGGTCGAGCTTTTGCTCGCGAACGGCATTCCATGCGCTCCCGTGCGCGAGATCGAAGAGGTTGCTAACGATCCCGAGCTGGAGGCGCGCGGATTGGTTCGCACTACGGAGTTTGGCGGCTACGACCGCGTCAAGGTGCTGGGGCCGGCGATTAAAATGTCGGGAGTGCGTGGCGATGAAATTCCTCCAAAGGTCCCCGAGCTTGGCGAGCATACCGGCGAAGTGCTCGCGCGCGTCGGCATCGGCGCGGCCGATCTGGACGAACTGCGCAGAGCGGGCGTGGTTTGACCGCCGCACCTCGCGGGCGATAAGTAGCGAAAGCTGGGGCAATTGAGGAAATTGCGCCGAAAGCGCCGCGCCATCACAAGTTGACGCGTCAAGCGGCGCAATAGCGATTCGGCGGAGAAAGGAGATCCTGCGATGTCGAACTACTTCAGGCTCGCCAAAGAAGGCGCGGTGGCGGTCCTCACCTTCGACCGCAACGAAAAACGCAATCCGCTCAACGAGGACAGCGTTTCGGAACTCGAGGCCAACCTTCTCGCGGTGCGCGACGACGAACAGGTTCGTGCGCTGCTGCTCACCGGCGCCGGCGCCGCGTTTTGTGCGGGCGCTGATATCTCGCGATTGAAAGGCGTGACCGATCAGGCCGAGCGCCAGCGCTTGTTCGGAGCGGTTCCGGCGCAACGGCGCCGGGTGCTTCGTCGCACGCTTGCCCTCCTGACCAATCTCGAGATACCGACGGTGGCCGCGGTAAACGGTTTCGCGGTGGGCGGCGGGTGGTTCATCGCGCTGGCGTGCGATTTGCGGATCGCGGTCGAGAGCGCGGAATTCTGGATGCCGGAAGTCGACCTCGGGTCGCCTGGGCCCCGCGCCCCGGAACAATGGCTCACGGCACACGTCGGGGCCGCGCGCGCCAAGGAAATCATATTCACCTGCCGTCACTTCAAGGCCGAGGAACTCTATCGCTGGGGGCTCTTGAATCGCGTCGTGCGCAAGGAGGAATTGATGCCGGTCGCGATGGAGCTGGCGCAAAGCCTCGCGTCGAAAAAGCAAAGCGCCATCGAGCAGGCTAAGGCGAACATTAACGGCTTCTTTATGGAGTAGGTGTGATGCCCGACAATTTCCTGATGGAGAAGGACGGCCCGGTCTGCACGATTACGTTCAACCGGCCGGAGCGCCGCAACTGCATGACGCGCGACGTCATGCTCGAGTTCGAGCACCTGATCCATCAGGTCCGCGACGGGCATGAGACGCGGGCGCTAATCGTCACCGGCGCGGGGACCGCCTTCTCGGCAGGCGCCGACGTATCGGCGGCCAAGGGCGTGACCGATCCCAAGGAACGCGCGCGGATCTTCGCCGGCACCAACAAGGGCTTGCCGCGCATCATCGGACGTATCATCGATACCGTCCTGCGGCTCGACTGCATGACGATCGGCGCGATCAACGGGTACGCTGTCGGCGGCGGCTGGGCCCTCGCCACCGCCTTCGACTTCGTCATCGCCTCAGAGAACGCGCAGTTCTGGGTGCCGGAAGTCGATCTCGGCGCACCATACTCAGGCGTGCCCGCCGAGATAATGGCGGCGCGAATGGGACCCTGGCGCGCGAAGGAGGCGATGATCCTGTGCCGCCATTATTCGGCCCGTGATCTCTTCGCGATCGGGATGGTCAACAAGGTGGTGCAGCCGGCCGAACTGATGGCGACGGCGCGCGAACTCGCGCAGGCACTCCTGAAAAAACCGAAACGGGCCGCGACGGCCACCAAGCACGCCGTCGATACCGTCTTCGCGGGTCCGCGCCTGTATTGAGGCCGTCGCGGATTCGCCCCCGCGGTGCCATCGACGTTCGGACACCTTAGCGCTAGACTCGCCTGACAAATTCACGGGTCAGCCCTTACAAGGAGGCGGCGCCAATGATTCATCCGGACAGAATAGGGCATGTGGTGATTAAAGTGCGGGACATCGAGCGCTCCCGCAAGTTCTACACCGACGTGATGGGCCTGCAGCTCATGATGGAATTGCCGCAGATCAAGATGGCGTTCTTCGCGAGCAACGGCCGCGACCATCACGAGATCGCGTGCATGGAAGTCGGCAAGGAGGCCAAAAGTCCCGAATGGCGCCAGGTCGGTCTCGTGCATATCGCCTTTCGCCTGAAGAGCGAAGACGAACTGCGCTCGGCCTACAAGGTTCTAAAGGAGAACCAGGTGCCGATCTCATTCACCGTCGACCATGGCATCACCAAGAGCATCTACTTCAGCGATCCCGACGGCAACCAGCTCGAGGTGTATTGCGACAACCCGCCCGAGTACATCGCGAAGATGCGCTCGAACAAGTATGCGGGGATGGACAAGCTCGACTTCGCCGCGAACGAACCTGGCATCGCCGAAGTTTTTTCGTCGATAGCCAAGTAGGCCTCGGCAAGCCACGACAGCAGAGTCTTATTTTTCGAGGAGCGGCCGCGTGGGCGAAGAGCCTGCGCGGCCGCAGGTATCTCCATGGGCATACGCACCGGCAACGAATACATCGAGAGCTTGCGCGACGGCCGCACCATCTACGTCAACGGCGATCGGGTCAAGGACGTCACGGCCTACCCGCCCTTTCGCGGTATCGTGGCAACCCTCGCTTCCCTCTACGATTTGCAGAGTTCCCATCGCGCCGAATTGACCTACCCGTCGCCCAAGACCGGCGACCCGGTGAGCGCGTCGTTCATGATGGCGGAGACGCCGGACGAAGTCGCGGCCCGCGTCCGCGCCGAAGAGATGCGCGCCGATCACACCTTTGGCCTGATGGGCCGGCTGCCCGATTTCTGCAACGCCCTGGTGACGGATTTCGCCACTGCGAGGCCTTACATCGGACGCAAGGAACCTCGCTACGGCGAGAACATCGTCCGCTACTACGAGGATTGCCGCGAAAACGATTGGTGCCTCACGCATACGCTGGTCGATCCGCAAATCGATCGCTCGAAAGGTCCGACCGAGCAGCCCGACCCGTTGGCGGCGCTCCACCTCGTACGCGAGACCGATCGCGGCATCGTCGTGCGCGGCGCGAAAATGCTCTCGACGCTGGCGCCATTCGCCAATGAAATGTGGGTAGGCCCCTTCTATCCTCGCCGCCCCGGCGAGGAGAAGTATGCGCTTTGCTTCGCGGTGCCGATGGATACGCCGGGAATGAAGTTCGTTTGCCGCGAAACATACGACGCCGGCCGCAACAGCTTCGATCGCCCGCTCAGCTCGCGCTTCGACGAGGAGGACGCGCTCGCTATCTTCGACAACGTCGAGGTGCCCTATGAGCGGATTTTCATCAACGGTGATATCGAGACCTTTAACGGGGTCATGCAGCAGCGGATCCGCGGCTACACTCTGCTCCAGGCCGTGATTCGCGGGATGGTGAAGCTGCGCTTCCTCGCCGGCCTCGCATGCCATGTGGCGGACGCGATCGGACGCAGCGAAGCCATTCACGTCCAGGCGCAACTCGGCGAACTGGTGGCCAACGCCGAACTGGTCGGCGGATTGGTCCGCGCATCGGCGCAGGAAGTGGCGCTCGGCGCTACGCAGGTAATGCCGAATCGCGCGCTCGCGGCAACGCTATGGGTGATGATTCCGCAGTGCCAGATGCGCGCCGCAGAGGTGATTCGGCAGGTCGGCGGCAGCGGCATGATTATGACCCCTACCGAGAAGGACTTCGCCAATCCGGAGATCGCCCCCTACCTCGAAAAATATCTGCAAGGCAAGAACATCCCCGCGCGCGATCGCGTGCAACTGTTCAAGCTCGCCTGGGACATGATCGGCGAACCCTTCGGCAGCCGTCAGTTGCAGTACGAATGGTTCTACTCGGGCGACCCGTACTTCACCCGCTCACGCTTTTATCGCTCGCCGATCGCGGGCGAATTCAAGAAGATGGTGACACGGCTGCTTGAGGGCACCGGGAAGTAGCGCCTATCCGCGTGACGCGCGTCCGGCGGCGGTGCCCGCGATTTGGCCGAAGACGGCGCCGGACATCAGCCCGGTGCCGCCCGGATAATTGAAGTAGAACAATCCTCCGACCAGCTCTCCCGCGGCGTAGAGTCCGCGAATCGGTAATCCATCGGTGTTGATCACCCGGCCGCCCTCGTCGATACGCAGGCCGCCGAAGGTGAACGTGACCCCGCAGGTGACCGCATAGCCCTCGAAGGGCGGCGTATCGATCGTGTTCGCCCAGTTGCTTTTTTCGAGCGGAAGCCCGCGCGTGCAGCGCCCGTCCTTGATATTCGGGTTGAATGCGATTTGCGTCCGCACGGCCGCATTGTAGGCGCGCACCTCTTCGAGAAAACCAGCGGCGTCGACATCCTCCAGCTTGCCGGCGAGTTCCTCGAGCGTTTGCGCGCTGACCTTGGTTACGCGCTTGATGCGGTATTCGTCGCGCAGCAGGTGGGTCACCTTGGCGTCGAACACCTGCCACGCGAACTGTCCCGGCTGCTCGAGGATCGCGCGGCCGTACTTGGCGTAGGTGTAGTTGCGGAAGTCCGCACCCTCGTCGACGAAGCGCCGTCCCCGCCCATTGACCAGGATTCCGAACGGATAGCTGTGCTTCTGAAAGCCGTCGCCAACGCTCAGGTCGCCGAATTCAGGCGCGTTGCGATCCCATCCGACGGCGTGGCATCCCGACCAGTTGCCGTACGGCATCGCGCCGATTTCGAGCGCCATGCGGATACCGTCGCCGGTGTTGAAGCGGGTGCCGCGCACCTTCGCCAGATCCCATCCGGGTCCCAGGTAACGCGTGCGCCATTCCGCATTCGCCTCGAACCCGCCGGTCGCGATTACCACGCACTTCGCGGCAAGTCTCTCGGTTTTGCCCTGCGCGCGAACAACCACGCCACGCACGCCGTCGTCGTCGCAGATCAGTTCGTGCGCCCGGCTGCGATACCACACGTCGATTCCGCTGCGCTCCGCGATCGCATAGTGGGCATCGACGAGCCCGGGTCCGCCGCCCCACGCCTCGACCGTGAGCCCACCCCAGAATTTGAACCGGCCCTCGACCTTGAAAGCCTGCCGCCCGTAGATCGGCGCGAAGCGAATACCCTTGGCGCGCATCCATAGCATCGTGTCGAAGCTGCGCGTAACGAGAGTCTCCGCCAGCTTCGGATCGGTGCGGTACTGCGTCACCCGGCACAGATCGTCGTAGAACTGATCCTGCGCATAGACGCCGAAATCGGTGTTGGCCTTTTCCTCCTCGGTCAGATCGGGCATCAGGCGCGCGAGGTCGTCAACGCCGTTGTAGGCCACGCGCATCCCGCCGGCGGTGAAACGTGAATTCCCGCCGCGCTCCTCCTGGGGAGCGGCCTCGATCACGAGAACGCTGGCGCCCTGCTCGCGCGCCGCGTGCGCCGCGCAAAAGGCGGCATTCCCGCCGCCCAGCACGATCACGTCATATGAGGCCATAGGTATGTCTCACCGCGAATTTCCAACTCCAGTCTTACGGTCCGCCGCCATACGCTCCTATCAAAGCAGTCGGAACCCCGGACGACGACTCGCCTCGCGGTTTAAGGTAACCGTATATTCACACCCGAACCTGCGGTTGATTTGTCCCAGCAATGAGTCAGCAAACCCGGCCCCGCCGCGAAACTCCTTCAAGGCCATGCTCGCTTCATCATGGTCTTCGATGACCAATTGGCGGACATTGAGCAGCGCTTCGACAGCTGAAGCAATCTGCTCCCGCGAATATCCATAGGCACGCTGCAACACCCAGACGAGTTCGCACAGCACGATGCGGTTGACCAGGCATGGATCGTTCGCCGAGCATTGGCGTCTGAGAAAATGCGCGGCCTTTCGAGATTGAAGGGGATCATCCCCCACCAAATAGCGGACCAGCACGTTGGTATCGACCGCCTTCATCGCCTGAGGTGCCTGCGCGTTGCTTCGTTCGCAATGGCCTCATCCATTTCCTCGAGGGAGACTCGGCGCGGAGCCGGCGCCAGCACCCCCTGGAGCTGCGTGATGTCCAGCGTCGCCGGAACCAGTACGACGCGTCCATCGCGCTCGATTACAAATTCCACGCGGTCGCCCGCCCTGAGCTTCAGATGCTGGCGGACGGCCTTCGGTATAGTGGTCTGTCCTTTGCTCGTTATTGTCGCGGTTGCCACTTCCTTACCTTCGGTAAGGATAATATCATAAGGTGCAGGTTGATTCACGTCTTTCGCGGAACGTCCGGCGGCAGGATGCTGCGGGCGATCGACGCGTCCAGCGCTTCGTAATCGTAATAGCCGATGGTCTCGTACAATTCCGCGCGCGTCTGCATCCGGTCGAGCATAGCCGCGGCGCTCCCGTCGCGCGCCAGGCACCGGTAAAGATCCTCGGCCGCCCTGGCGGCGACCCGCAGCGACGATACCGGCCATATCACCATCTTGAAGCCGAACTCTTCGAACTGGCGCGCGGTGAACTGCGGCGTGCGCCCGAACTCGGTCATGTTGGCGAGCAGCGGCGCTTTGATCTCGCGCGCGAACCTCCGGAACATCGCTTCGTCGGTCAGCGCCTCGGGGAAAATCGCATCAGCGCCAGCTTCGAGATAAATTTGCGCGCGCGCGATTGCCGCGTCGAGTCCCTCGACTCCCGCCGCGTCGGTGCGCGCGATGATACGCAAATGGCGGCGCGCGCGCACCGCGGCGCGGACCTTCGCCGCCATCTCGTCGGGCGCAACCAGGCGCTTGTCGTTCAGATGGCCGCACTTCTTGGGCAGGATCTGGTCTTCGATCTGAACCGCCGCTGCGCCCGCATCTTCCAGCTCGCGCACCGTCCGCATCACGTTGAGAATCCCGCCGAAACCGGTATCGCCGTCGACGACGAGCGGGAGTGCGGTGGCGCGCGAAATCGCGCGCGTGAAAAGGCATAGCTCGTCGAGACCCAGGATGCCGAGATCGGCCAGGCCGAGGCTCGCGCTCAAAGCCGCGCCGGAGAGATAGAGCGCCTTGAAGCCGGCCTTTTTCGCAATCAGCGCCGAGAGCGCGTTGTGCGCCCCCGGGATCGCTACGATACCGGGCGCGTGCCACAGTTCAGCCAGGCGATCTCCCGGCGCCGCTCTGTCGGCCGTCTTGTCATCTACCCAGGTCATTTGACGTTACTCCTCACGCTCTGCCCCTATCGACCGTCGATCGCGAGCGCGCGCGCATCTCTCTTCTCGCACGGGCGGCGATCGCAGAAAAGATGTTTTCCAGGCCACGCTTTATGCAATATTTCGGCTGCGGCGCCACGTCATTCGCAAAAGAAACCGTGTTCAGCGCCCGGGGGAGCATCAATGATGAAATTCGGACTGCTTTATAACACCGACTACTACCCGAACCTGCACGGCTCCGCCTCGCGTTATTACGGCCAGATTCTCGAACAGACGCAACTCGCCGAAGAACTCGGCTACCACGCGGTGTGGTTCGGGGAGCATCACTACTCCGGTTATTCCTTCGGATCGCCGCCGGTGATCGCAACCGCGGCGGCCGCGCGCACCAAGCGCATCAAGCTCGGCACCGGCGTCTCGCTCATCCCGCTCAACCATCCGGTGCGCCTGGCGGAGGAGTACGCGATGCTCGACGTGTTGAGCGAGGGGCGGCTCGAGTACGGAATCGGACGCGGCTTTCTCAACTATTCCTACGAGGTTTTCGGCATCGACCCCGAGCAGAGCCACGAGCGTTACCGCGAGGGCACCGATCTGATTGTCAAGGCGTGGACGGCTGACGGACCGTTTTCCTTCAACGGCAAATTCTGGAAGCTCCAGGACTACAGTTTCTTTCCGAAGCCGCTACAGAAGCCTCATCCGCCGATCTATGCGTCGGGCGCGATCACTCCAGAGAGCTTCCTCTGGGCGGGTCGCAAGGGCTTTCATTTGAGCAGCGGCTTTTTCGTCCCCGCGGCGGATCTGATTCGGGAGAACATCGGCCTTTATCGCAACGCGCTGCGCGAGAGCGGCTTCGATCCGGCAACCCGCGAAATCTCCGGCGTTTACCAGATGTATTGCGGCGAGTCGCGCGAGGAAGCGCGCGATCACGGCGGCGTGTATGCGCTCCAGTATTTCAAGTTCTTCGACTCGCTCGACCGCCGCAAAATGCACACGTCATCCGCCTATCAGCTTTACCAGCGCGGTGTCGCCAGTCCTTTCATCGGCAAGACCTTCGACGATCTCGACGCGTTGCGTGTGCTGCTGATCGGCACTCCCGACAAGCTGATCGAACACATCCGCTGGGCCCAGGAATTCTACGGCGCCACCTATCTGATCCTGGAAGTGGCGCAAGGCGGCGAGCCGCATGAGTACGTCGTGCGGTCGCTCGAGCGCTTTGCGAAATACGTGATGCCGGCCTTCAACGGCAACGGATAACAGCGGCATGACGGAGTATGACGTAATTGTGGTGGGCGCGGGCAACGCCGCATTGTCGGCCAGCGTCTCGGCGCGAAGTGCGGGCGCGGAGCGCGTCCTGGTGCTCGAGAAAGCGCCGGAGGAGATGCGCGGCGGCAATACCTACTACAGCGGCGGCCTGCTGCGCATCGCCTTCGAGCGCACCGAAGACATCCTGCGGTTGGTGCCGAAGGCGCGCGAATTGCCCGGCTTCGTCGAAGGTATCGAAGCGTATCCCGGAAACGCCTTCTGGTCGGATTTGCGCCGGATGACGGATAATCGCACCGACCCGGAACTCGGCGAGATTCTGATTTCGAATTCATACGAGACCGCCTGCTGGATGGCGGAACAGGGAATCCGTTTCGAGCCCGCGATCTCGCTCGGCGCGGTGCGCGTCGGCAACGTAATCAAATGGCCCAAGGGCGCGATCGTGCGCGCCGCCAACGAAGGAGTGGGCTTGTCGCGGATGTGGTTTGCCGCCGCGCAGAGAAGCGGTGTCGAGATCCGTTACGGCGCCGCCGCCACACGCCTGCTGCAAACCAGCCAAGGTTCGGTCTGCGGCGTGGCCGTGCGCGACTCGAGCGGCATCCACGAGGTGCGGTCGCGCGCGGTCGTGCTCGGCTGCGGCGGGTTCGAAGCGAATGCGGCGTGGCGCGCGCAATACCTCGGCCGTCCCTGGGATCACGCCAAGGTACGTGGCACCAAGCATAATCAGGGCGACGGCCTGCGCATGGCATTCGAGATCGGCGCGATGCCGTGGGGGCAATGGAGCGGATGTCATGCGACGCCGATCAACGCCGCGGCGCCGCCCTTCGGCGATCGCCAGCTCACCGACAAGACCAACCGCCTCTCTTATCTCTATGGCGTGATGCTCAACAAGCTCGGCTTGCGCTTCGTCGACGAAGGCGAGGACCAGGCGCTTTTCACGTACGCCAAGTTCGGCGGCATCATCCTGAACCAGCCGGGCGGAGTCGCGTACCAGATTTTCGACAGCAAGGTGACCGACCTGCTCGAACCGCGCTACTCGACCAGTCAGCCGATCACGGCGCAGCGCCTCGAAGATCTGGTCTCGCAGCTCGATGTCGATCGTGACGCCGCGCTGCGCACTCTCAACGAATTCAATGCGGCTGCCGGTCACGGGACTTTCAATCCGGGCGAACGCGACGGGATGACGACCAAGGGGCTCGCGCTGCCCAAATCGAACTGGGCGCAAAAGCTCGACACGCCGCCGTTCTCCGCGTGGCCCGTCACCGGCGGAATAACTTTCTCCTTCGGCGGGCTCAAGATAAACGATCGCGCGCAGGTGATCGGCACCGGCTGGGAACCGATTCCGGGACTGTACGCGTGCGGCGAGATGGTGGGCGGGATCTTCCACAACAATTATCCGGGCGGATCGGGCCTGATGTCGGGCGCGGTCTTCGGGCGTATCGCGGGAGCCAGCGCCGCGCGCGAAGGCAAGTGATCATCCGTCGCGTCGATTCACGAAAAGGTTTGCGATGAAGCAAATCAAACTGCGCGCCGTGTTCATGCGCGGCGGAACCAGCAAGGCCGTGATGTTCCGCCAGAGCGATTTGCCGCCCGACCGCGCTTTGTGGGATCCGATCTTTCTCGGCGTAATCGGGAGCCCGGATCCCAATGGCCGGCAGTTGGATGGAATGGGCGGCGGTCTCTCGTCACTCTCCAAGGTCTGTGTGATCGGACCGTCGAGCCGCGCCGACACCGACGTCGATTACACCTTCGCGCAAGTCTCCGTGAGTCAGGCTGCGGTCGATTACAGCGGAAACTGCGGCAACATGTCGTCGGCGGTCGGCCCATTCGCAGTCGACGAGGGAATGGTCGAGGCAAGCGGCAACGAGGCGGTCGTCCGGATTCACAACACCAACACTGGAAAAATTATCGTCGCGCGCTTTGCGATGGATGGCGGTCTGGCCGCGGTCGACGGGGAGTTCGTGCTGCCGGGAGTTGCCGGTAGCGGCGCGCCCGTGCGTCTCGATTTTCTCGATCCGGGAGGCGCCGGCACCGGAAGACTGTTGCCGACCGGCAAGCCGCTTGACCAGCTCGAGGTGGCCGGCGCCGGCGTCATCGAGGCGTCGATGATTGACGCGGCGAGCCCATGCGTCTTCGTGTCGGCGCAGGCGCTGGGAATGACCGGCGTTGAGATGCCCGCCGAAATGGAGACGAATCGGGAATTGCTCGCGCGGCTGGAAGCGATTCGGGTAGCGGCGAGTCTTCGGATGGGAATCGCGAGGACGCGCGAGGAGGCGGCGCGCAAGCCGAGTATCCCGAAGGTTGCGATGGTGACCGGGCCGCGCGAGGCCCGGACCCTGGCTGGTGAAATATTTCACCCTGCACAGCAGGACTTAAGTGTGCGAATGTTGTCGCAAAGTCAGCCGCATCGGGCGGTGCCGCTGACCGGCGCGCTGTGCCTCGCGGTGGCGGCGCGCATTCCGGGGAGCCTGGTTCACGGCGTAGCGCGGAGTCCGCGGTCGGCGGACGACCCGGTGAGAATCGCCCAGCCGTCGGGACTGACCGTGGTGGGCGCGATCGTTCGTCAAAAGGACGGCGAATATAAGGCGGAACAGGCGACGGTGTATCGGACGGCGCGGCGGCTGATGGAGGGCACGGTATACGTGCGCGCGTCGGCGTTGGAAGGCGCGGCGCCGCGGAGTTAGTTGCCGCCCGAAGCGGCCGATCGCTCAAAAGCCGTAGTGGACGATGTGGGGGTGCGAGTCGACGTAGGTGCAGGCGAAGCCCAATTGGGCGTCGCTGGCGGCGTGGATCTCAAACAACGGTTCGCCGCGGCTGACAACGTCGCCGACCGTTTTGAGGAGGCGAACCCCGGCCGAGACGTTGGCGGGGGCGCCGGCACGCTTGGCAACGCGTGACATCTCCCAGCAATCGACCTCGCGGATACGGCCGTCAGCGAGCGCGGGCACGACGTGTCGGCAAGGCGCCTCGGGCGGCAGTTCGAGGGCGCCCTGCTCCTTCACGATGCGTTCGAAGCGTTCGAGCGCCCGGCCGGAGTCGAGCACCTGCTGCGCGGCCCGGTAGCCATTGTTGGGGGCGACCACACCGGTCATCTCGAGGATGCGCGAAGCCAGGAAGAGCGACTTTTCGCGAAGGTCCGAAGGCGCGTCGGGCTCGTGCCTGAGGACGGAGAGAACGTCGAGCGCCTCGAGCCTGGGACCGATGCCGCGGCCGACGGGGCCGCGCGCCTCGGTGATGATGACGTCGAGATGAAGGTCGATCTTTTCGGCGACCGATCGAAAGAGACTGGCCAAGCGGCCCGCCGCGGCCATCGAACGCACCTTGGCGGTATGGCCGGCGGGGATATCGATCAGGACGTGAGTCGCGCCGGCGGTTTTTTTCTTGGCGAGGATCGACGCGACCGCCTGCGCTTCGGTGTCGATCTCCATCGGACGCTCGACGGTGATGAGGATATCGTCGGCCGGGGCGAGATCGACGGCCCCGCCCCAGGCGATACAGGCGCCGGCGCGTTCTACGACGTCGCGGAGACGCGCCGGCGGGAGGGCGACCTGCGCCAGCACGCCCATGGTGTCGGCGGTACCGGAGGGGCTGGTGATTGCGCGCGAGCTGGTCTTGGGCACCTTGACGCCGAAGGAGGCGATTATCGGCACCGCGACCATCGTGGTGCGATTGCCGGGAACACCGCCGATGCAATGCTTGTCGGCGACCGGGCCCGGGCCGAAGTCGAGCCGGGTGCCGGTTTCGATCATGGCGCGGGTGTAGTCGACGAGCTCGTCAAGGTCGAGTTTGCGCAAGGCGCACGCCAGCACGAACATCGAGAGCTCGACGCGGGAGTAGCGATGGTGCGCAACGTCGGAGAGGATCGCGTCGAAGGCGGCGCGGCTCAGGCGCTGGCCGTTCAGTTTCTCGCGCACGTGGTCGACGCTGCGCGGCGCGATGGCCAGGGTGGCTTCCATGGGTGTTCCTTCGGGCAGGCCGAGGTCATGAAAGGCCTGTTCGGAAAGGCCGATTTCGTCGGGCGCGACGAGAACGTCCGAGCAGAAGTTAAGGACACCATTGATCTCGCGGGTCTCGCCGGTCGCGGGGTCGGCGCCGAAGACGCGGGCGCGGTCGAGCGGATTGAAGCCGAGATTGCCGTCCTTGACGGTGCGTTCGTGGATCACGATGACGTGTTCGCGCAGGGTATCGATACGCAGATGTCTGAGGCGAAGCATGGGTGCGGGCCCGATCGAAGCTTAGCGGATTGGGGCGCGGAGGGCGAAGGCGGGCTAGCTCGTGAGTGAGCGGCCCTTGGTACGCCCATCCAACTACCCGGCTTGACGCGACACCCATCGAGGCGTAGCCAATGAGCGAGAGAGCATCGCACTCGCCCACGGAGCGCGGGGACGGAGCGAGGTTCGTTCTCGCTCGGGGACGAAGCCCGGTTGCGGCTCAAGCTCAGCCGGGCTTCAAATGGACAGGGGATGTAATCGGGGAATGATACGCACGCTGATCGTGGACGACTCACCG
>DASPQS010000054.1:0-10532 GCA_035624865.1 Binataceae bacterium (SeqCode)
CTGGTCGAGTGGCGCCGCAAGCTGGCGGATTCCGGATGGGGAATGCCGCAATGGCCGAAGGAATGGTACGGCCGCGGCCTGCCGCATACGCTGGCACGTGTGGTGGAAGAGGAATTCGCCAACGTCGGCGCGGTCGGCGTGGCAACCTCCGGAGTGCGAATGCTGGCGGCGGCGACGTTGCTCGAGCATGGAACGGATTCACAAAAGAAGAAGTTCCTGCGCCGAATTCTGACCGGCGAGGACACCTGGTGCCAGTTCTTCAGCGAGCCGGGCAGCGGCTCGGACCTAGCCGGCGCGACCACGCGCGCGGATCTGAAGGGCGATTTCTGGATTATCAATGGGCAGAAGGTGTGGACGACGAGTGCGCATCATGCGGACCACGGCCTGCTGCTCGCGCGCACCGATTGGGACGCGCCCAAGCATGAGGGGCTCTCGTATTTCGTGATCGACGTCAAGCAGCCGGGTGTCGACGTGCAGCAGCTAAAGCAGATGAACGGACATGCGTCGTTCAACCAGGTGTTTTTCACCGACGCGAGGGTGCCGCAGGAGAACCTGGTCGGGCGCGTCGGCGAGGGATGGAAGGTGGCGGTAACGACGCTGGCGCACGAGCGCCGGGGCGCCGATGGGCTGGCCCCCACGGCGCACAAGCGTGGAGCGCGGGTCGGGCGGATACACGCCGAGGAGCGGGCGGAGACCGAAAAGGCGAATCAGCCCTACAAATGGTATCCGCAGCGGGCCGGCCGCGTGGATCTCATCCTCGAGCGCGCCAAGGAGACGGGCGCGAACAAGGATCCTTACATGCGCCAGGAGATAGCGAAGCTGATGATCCTGGCCAAGTCGGCCGAGTGGACCGCGCGCCGCGCGCGCGCCGCTCAGCGACAGGGGCGCCCGCAAGGTCCGGAAGGCTCGCTCGGAAAGCTCGCGGCCAGTCACGTCGCGCGAGGCTGCTCGCGCGTCCATACGCTGATGACGGGCACGGAAGCGATGCTCACCGGGCGCGAAAGCCCGCGCGAGGGAATTATCGCGGAAATCCTGGTCTCGGTGCCGGCGGTCTCGATTGCCGGAGGGACCGACGAGATCCAGCGCAATATCATCGCGGAGCGCGTGCTCGAGCTGCCCAAAGAGCCGCGGTTCGACACCGGCCCGTTCCGGAACGTGCGGAGGAACTAGCCGCGCAGAGGCGCGCGCCCATTCGCGAGATCGATCGATTGAAGCGGACGAGCGCCGCCGGTCAGATATCTTTTTCCAATTCCGCGCCGAATACCGATCGGGCGACCTGGTTAAATTCGTGGTGCCATCTTGGCCCGTGGTCGATTTCCTCGTCGATGGTCCGCAGGTGGGCCAATTCATGAACCAGGGTATGAAAGCTGTAATGGTCCGTATTGCGAGCAATCAGAATGGTTTTGCTGTCTCGGCGAATCACACCGCAGACTCCTCTGCCGTGGGTCTGCTGAACCACAGTCTTGCGGACCAGGTAGACTTTCCAGCCAGCAGGCATCGGCACCGCCCAGACCCGTGACCACGTCTGCCGGGCCAATTCGGTTATGTTTTTCCGCCTGATGGCGCGCTTCGCTCTCGACATCGAGGCGGATCTTTTACCGGGATGCCGCGGGAGCGGCAACGTTTTCGTCAGCGCGGCGTTTACTGGGTAATTGAGCCCTTCAGCTTGAGGGTCGCGTTCGAGCCCCTTATGGTGCCGTCGACGGTTCCCCATCCGCTCGCGGCGGGACTCGGCGCGGGTGCCGATGCAATGCCGAAACCTCCGATGATCTTGTTGGGACTGCCCGCGGTCAGCTTGTTGCATACGGACAGGAGCAAGTTGAGAGATTCGGTCTTGAAGATTTTGTTCCTGCCCGCACCCAGTGTCGTGGCGATGTTTGCCACGCCGAAACCGGCTTGGCAGGTCGACCCAGAGATTGCGCTGGTGGCAGTTACGCTATCAAGAGTTATACTCACGCTCCCTTTTCCCTTGCCGGCCAGGTTGCCCTCCACATTGACTCCCGGCATCATAACGCAGGAACAAGTGCCGCTCGGACAGATTGCATCGAAGCCGACGCCCGAGCATGCGCCCGCAACCGGAGAGCTGATCGCTCCGCTGATGGTGCCGGTCAGAACTTTCGTCTTGAGTGCGTCACTCTCCTGAGCGAGCACCAATCCCGCTGCCACCGCGATGACGACTCCTCCGATGATCAATGCGCGCTTGTACATCTTCCCTATTCCGCTACTCCAGATTGCGATCGGTGCCGAGTTTGCGAGCGATCCTGTTATGTGGCGCGGTGCGGGTCAAACGGAATTGGTTTTTTTGGCAACAGGCGTGCGCCCCAGCGAAGGCCGGCGAATACTTTCCTTGACGTCGCCACCGTGCGTCAACTCAGCGGACGCCGACCTGCTGTTTGATCGATCAGGCCCCTGAATCGCCGGCCACTGCCGGAGTGACGTTTACGTTTGTTCGGTGCGGAGGCGGGTCAGTTTGAGGGTTTTGATCAGCCATTTGCCGGCGATCTTTTCAAACGTTTCGTGGTAGTGGCCCCATCCGTGGAGCGTGCGCCGGCGCGATCCTTCGGGCCACCAGATGAGATCCTCCATCGCGAAGATTCCTCGCGCGGTCGTCGGAGAAAGCACTTCGACCTCCGCCATGTGGCCGTGATGGACGGTCACAGCAGGATCGACGACTTTGCGGACCAGCGCCACGATGTTCGCGGCTCCAGAGGCCGTCCACTCCTTCGAGTCGCCCTCCGACGAGTAGTCCACCGTCGCGTCTGGCGCGAAGACCGCCGCGAAAGCGGTCCAATCTTTGGTATCCATACAGCGGAAATAGCGCGCCTTGACCTGCTTGATCTCCTCAATTGCGACCAAACGCTCAGCGTCGGTCATATTCATACCTCCCGTTTGCGCGATGCTTGCCGCTCAGACGAGAGGAAGGTATCACAGTTCGCGTCACGGATGTTTCCGGGTTGACCGCCTCGTTCGGCCGGCGTTGCACTTGTGCAACTACCCGATCCCCATCGTCAAACTCACTTTCAAAAAGGAAGAATTCTCCCAAATTAGCCCAAGAATGTGCTTCGGCACGTATTCTGCTGGAATAATACGCGATCGAGGACCATCGGTGCGCCCTACCTGGGCTTAAAGGGGGAGACAAATGGCGCTCTTCGAGAACGAATCAGAACGGGGCGTGGAACCGCGGATTAAGCCGCAATCGACGGCGCCCCAGGCAATCCGGTCTCTGACCGGGACGGCCGACGGCATACCCGCGCCGGCGAGTCAGGCCGCGCTAGCCTCGAGGGAAAATCGAGCCTATTTGGACAAAGGTTGCGTAGTAAAGGGCAAAATCAGCTTCAAAGGATCGGTGCGGATCGACGGGGAGATAGAGGGCGAAATCAACTCCGAGGATAACGTAGCGATCGGCGAGGGCGCCGTGATAAGCGCCAATATCAAGGCCGTCTCGATCGTCGTCGCGGGAGCGGTCAGCGGCGAACTCAGCGCCAGCCAGCGAATCGAACTCTACCCGTCGGCGCAAGTGCTGGGAAATCTGACGGCGCCCAGGATGGTGATCCACGAGGGGGCGGTGTTCCAGGGCACTTGTATAATGCAGCCCAAGACGGTGCGAGAGGAGCGGAAACCCGCGCCGTCCCGCAAGGACGACCGCATCGTCAGCGAACTCAACGCCCAGGAGCGTGCCGGCCAGGTGTCGGGCCCTATCCCTGCTGCGCGCGCTTGAGATTCGTGCGGCGGCCTTCGTAACCTGCGGCGATTGTCACGCCATACCGAAGGCCGTCTTTTCCTGATCGAGCACGCCCGCCGGAACTTCCGGATGCGGTCGGTCAGACCCATGGCGGCGAGGACAGCAACCGCTCGGTGGCGGCGTCGGCGGGATAGAAGGCCTCGATATGCAGGTCTTGCAGCGTCACGTCGTTGGGCGTCGCGAGCGTGGTGATCGTGCTGAACATTCGGGCGACGGTCCCGCGCAGCTTCAGTTCGGTAGGTAAGATCAAGTCGCGAGAAGCCTCGAGGTCAGGTTCTCGCCACCGCTCCGGAACGCCGGGATAGCCCAGAATCTCGGTAATCAGATTTTTCAGAGCGTCGTCGCGCGCCCACGCCAGCCGGCGGTAGGCTTCGTTCAGCAGCGACTTTGCGATCGTCTCCCAGTTCACGATCACTTTACGCACGGAGCCGGGATCGAAGACGAGCCGCAGCACGTTGAGCCGAGGTGCGGGCGTCACTTGCAGCGGCTCGAGACCCGGCGGTGGTGTCCCGAGGACGATGGTCAAGAATCTAATGAAGGCCTGATTCGCCATCACGATATTCCAGTGACGGTCGTGCGCGTAGGCGCTGCGCGGTTCATTGTTTTTGAGAATTATCTCGACCGCAGTGCGCACGCGCCCCATCCGCGGATCGTCCAGGCCCGTCTCGCTGTAAATTGGCGCAAGACCCGCTGCCAGTAGGAGGAGGTTCCGCTCCCGCAGGGGAACGTCGAGCACGTTGGCGAGTGTCAGAAGCATCGCGCGGCTGGGCTCGGCGCGGCCGGTTTCGAGGAAGCTGATATGGCGCGAGGAGACTTCAGCCTCCAGTGCCAGTTCGAGTTGGCTCAAATGGCGCGCCTCGCGCCAACGCCGTAACAGCGGGCCGACCCCGCCCGGCTGAACCGTGGTCCCGTTTTGTGGAGTTTCCATGCGAGTTACGCTAGCGCTGCTGGTTTAGCTGGTCGATTACCTTGGAAGTAATCGACCAGCCGGAACGACAGGTGCGGCCGGGCACGCGGGCAGTCTAGGCGCTCTTGACGTAACCCATCGCCTCGACAATCAGCCCATCGCGCACCCGCATCAGATTGACCCCGCGAATCGAAGTAGTGTCATTGCTCCAGAAGCGCCAGCGAATTATTGCGCGGTCATCCATCGCAAAGGTTTCTTCGAGATCGAAACGGGTGCCGGGCGCGGTCGCAATCTCGGTCCAAAGGGCGACGCAGGCATCGCGCCCGACACAACGGTCCCCGCTGGGTGCCGGGTTGATCTTCTCGATCACGCAGTCCTCGGCGATCATACCGGGCAGAGCAGAGGGGTCGTGCCGCAGAAAAACCGCGTTGAAGCGATCCATGACCGTGGCCGTCGCGGCAGTCTGGGAATCCATGGTAGCCATCGAAGTTTCTCTCCTTGATTAAGTTGAAAGGCCGGGGCGGTGTCGTGGCCGCCCCGGCGGGGGCTCGCTACTCCTTGGGCAGTGGCGAGAAGTGCGCGCTGACTATTTTCCAGTCGGCGCCCTTTTTCACGAACACCAGGGTCGTGCGCCCGCACGCGACAATCGGAGCGCCGCCGCCCTTGGGCGCCGTAGCTGCTCGATCGTAGGCGTTGATGATCGCCGTATCCTCATTGAATGTGCGGCAGGACGGCTGATGGAAGGCGAAAGTCATTGCTTCGGCACCGCCCATCACGCTGCCCAGGTAGTCGAGGAACTCGCCCTTTCTCTCGAAGCGATAGGCGACGTGGTCGAAGACCTCGAGGTCTTCGTCCAATGCGGCGATGAACGGGGCGAAATCACCCTTGGCCGAGGCCGCGGCAATCCGTTCGACGGTCTTCCGGACATCTTCGAGTGCTGACATAGTGCTTGCCTCCTCGCGGTAGCTTGGTTAACGAAGCGGAGCTGAATCCGCCTCGCAGGCAATCTCGCCAATCCCGCAATTTGCCGCAATTACTTTGGAGGTAAGCGTTGGAGCCGGCTGCCAGCCGGCATCCTGGGGGCAGTTGTCTTAATCGGGATTACCGACTGGCGGGGAATGAGTGCTCGATCGCCGCCGCAAGATTTCCGGTCGGCGGGTCGTAGTCGCGCGACAGCCGTACCGAGACGCCGTGACCGGGGGCCGGCCCCACGGATCTGCTCCTGATCCGAGTCAGCAGCAGGCGTTCTTCAGCGAATATTTGGCCTTTGCGGCCGCTACCTTATGGTATGCCGAAGGCCTTCTTCTCCTGATCGATCACGCCCTTGAACGACGGGCGGGAGTGGGCGCGCGCCAGATAGGCGGTGAGCTTCGGCCATCGCTTTGCGTCGAGGCCAACTCCGGCAAATTGCAGGTTGACGAACTGGGTTGCGATGCCGATGTCGCCGATCGTGAAACGGCCTCCCACGAGCCAGTCGCCACTGCCGAGCTGGCCTTCTAGGTAGTCGAACATCGGGGGCAACTCCTCCTCGATGGCCTTTTTGACCACGGCTTCGTCGGTCTTGAGATTGAGGAAGCGTGGCCCGACGATCCTTTGGAAGAAGATTTTACCGCCGACGATCGGGGCGAGTCCGCCGTCGCCATACTCCTCGAACCATAGCGCCCGCGCATACTCATAGGGCTCGGACGGATAAAGGGCAGGCTGCGGATTGGTCTTTTCGAGGTAGGCGATGATGACGGAGGAATCGGCGAGGGTGCGATCACCGTCGCGGAAGGCCGGGATCTTACCCAGGGGGCTGAGCTTTCGATTCTCCGGACTCATGTTGAAAGGCATCAGCTGTTCGAAATCGCATTTAATGCCCTTCTCGGCGAGCGCGACCAGAACCTTGCGGACGAATGGTGAACCCAAAGCCCCGTATACCGTAGGCATCGCGTGTTTCTCCTGTGACCCTTTCTGGCCGTTCCTTCCCTGCGCAGAGTATGACGAGACACTACTACCGCCCGAAGCCGAGCGAAACACCCGCCACCTGATTAGAGGCAAAATTGTCCGCAAACGACGGGAATCCCGGTCGTCTCAACGACCGCTGTTAAAGTCGGATCAAAGCGGGCGATCAGAAGGAGAACGTAGCTGAAAAAGGTCTATCTTGCCTTGGACCGTGTGAACCTCAGACGAACCACGGTTCACGCCAGGGTAGAATCGGCGATCATTCCTGCACTTTTTGCCGAGGACTGTTATAAAAGACCAGGATCGGAGGGGGGAGAATGTCTCACCTTGGCATAGTTTTGGCTACTACCAGGGTCAAATCAGTTGGGGGAATTGCAAACTGAGACGGAAGCAGCGAACCGGAGTGCTAACTTCTGACAAAAAGGCGAAACGGGCTACCTGTCAATCAACGGAGTCAGGAACTGACGCGGCTTCGCCCCTCAGACCGGCGTTATTATTGCTCTCCGCCGACGGCACTCTAGCGGAGATGGTGGCTGGCTCGATTCAACCGCCATGGACGCTTGCCCATTATCAGAGTTCAGGCCGAAACCACGAAGCCTTCAACCTTCCAAACGTGCGGCTTGTCTTGCTGGACGACGACACCGTCGATAGCAACGACCGCGGAATGATGCTGAGACATATTCGCAAGTACTTTCCATCGGTACCGTTGCTCTACGTAGCGGGCGACCACGACGGTGAGAACGAAAGGCGGGCGCGAAGTAACGGTGCGCACTATTACGCGGCAAAACCGCTGGCATTGGACCGTTTCGGTCATGTATTGGAGTCGTTTTTGCGCGCCAACAAGTAACCTACCGCCGAGCTTACATGCTCGTACCCGGAGGGACAGGAATTGTGGGGGCGCGATCGGGCTGTCGGGGAAATAGCAGCCTGCCTAGGCCCCTTCGGAAACAGATGGCTGCCACCAGTGGTGCGATTCGCATCATCCCAAGGAGCCAACGCCGTCCTGCGAAATGGCCAAAGGAGAGCCGCTAATGGCTTTTCCCTATAAGAAAATACTGTGTCCGGTCGATTTCGACGACACTTCGCCGGAAGCGGTCAAAGAGGCCGCGGCGCTCGCCGTTCATGGCGGCAGCACGCTGGTGCTGATGCATGTCGTGCAGATCAACCCTCTTGCCGCGCAGGGAGCGGCCCAAGGCTACGCCGGAGGCCAGTTGTACGAGGGACAACTCGAGTTGGCGCGCAAGCAGGTCGCCCAGATGGTGGCGGACCTGCCGGCTGGCCTTAAGCATGAAATTGTGGTCGAAATCGGGGAGCCGGGCGATTCGATCGTCGCGGCGGAGCAGAGCCTCGGAGCTGACCTTGTGGTGATGGCGACCCACGGACGCAGAGGCCTGACACGAATCGTTCTCGGAAGCGTTGCGGAGCGGGTGGTCCGCGGCTCCAGCGTACCCGTGCTTACGGTTCGGCCAGGGCCGGGCGGGGGGTCAAACCAGTAATGTCGTCCGCCAGGCCACGAGATGCTCGAAATCGCCCTCAACGTTTGACCAATGGCAGCGCAGGGCCCAGACTCTCAGCGTAAGACTCCTCTGGATCAGCGGCAAACTTCACCGAACTTCTGGTTCTGGTGGGTTGTTGCCGCGACATTGCTTGCCTGGAGCGTTTTCATCTCATGGCCTGAGTCGCAGCCCAAGGTCGCCGAGATCCCATATTCGACATTTCTGTCACAGGTCCGGGCGGATAACGTCGCCACGGTGCGCATCGTTGCCGACAGTATCAAGGGTACGTTCGCAAAGCCTCTGCTCTGGCCGGAAACCGGACCGTCCGCGCAGAAAACTGCCGCACCCGCTCCCACCACCAAATCCGAACCCGCACCGTCCGCGGGGCCGAATTCCACGCAACTGCTTCCCGCCCGCTACAGCGAGTTTCAGACGACGTTTCCGTCGGCGGTTGGCGATCCGAACCTGATTGCTCTGCTCGAGTTCCATCATGTTGTCATCGACGTATCGGCCCTGTCCCGCCCCTGGCTGCTTGACGCGCTGGTCGGATGGTTGCCGATGTTGCTGCTGGTTGGACTCTTCTGGTGGATGATCAGCCGGGCGGGCAGAAGCCAGTCGGGGATGTTCGGCTTCGGCCGAATGAAGGCCCGGCGCTATTCGAGCGACCAGCCGCAAGTGACTTTCAACGATGTGGCCGGAGCGGACGAGGCCAAAGCCGATCTCCAGGAAGAGGTCGACTTCCTGCGTCATCCTGAGAAGTATCACAGCCTCGGGGCTCGGATTCCCAGGGGTGTGCTGCTGGTGGGACCGCCTGGAACCGGCAAGACGTTGCTGGCCCGAGCCGTTGCGGGGGAAGCGGGCGTGCCGTTTTTCAGCATCAATGCCTCGGAATTTGTCGAGATGTTCGTCGGTGTCGGAGCGAGCAGGGTACGCGACCTCTTTCGCCAGGCCAAGGAGGCTGCGCCGGCGATTGTCTTTATCGACGAGTTGGACGCGGTCGGACGCCGGCGAGGAGCCGGGCTGGGAACGGTAAACGATGAGCGCGAGCAGACGCTCAACCAGTTGCTCGGCGAGTTGGACGGCTTCGATCCGCACCTCGAGGTCATCATTCTCGCGGCCACCAACCGGCCCGACGTTCTCGATCCCGCGCTCTTGCGTCCCGGACGCTTCGATCGCCAGGTCGTCATCGCGCTGCCGGACCGCAAAGGGCGCGAGGGTATTTTGCGCATCCATGCGCGCAAGCTGCGTCTGGTGGAAAACATTGATCTGGCGGCGCTGGCGCGCATGACTATCGGGCTCAACGGTGCGGACCTCGCGAATCTTTGCAACGAAGCCGCACTGGTAGCGGCCAGGCGTGGCGCCAGCGCGGTATCGATCGCGGATTTTGAGGAGGCACACGACAAGGTAAGGCTCGGCGCCGCCCATCCGCAGCTAATCGATCCCAAGGAGCGCCGCGTGGTCGCCTATCACGAAGCCGGACATGCGGTGGTTGCCTGGCTGACTCCAGCTGCGGATCCGGTGCACAAGGTAACGATTGTGCCTCACGGTCAGGCGCTCGGTGTGACCGAACAGGTCCCGGGCGAGGACCGCCACAACTTCAATCAATCGTATCTGAAGGCGCGGCTTGCCGTGATGCTCGGCGGACGCACGGCCGAAGAGATAGCCTGCGGCGAGGTAACCACCGGCGCAGAGACCGATCTCGTCGAAGCAACGCGCCTCGCCCGGCGAATGGTGACCCGATGGGGAATGGGAAAGCTCGGTCTCATCGCTTTCAAGACCGACGAGCAACAGCCTTTCCTGGGATACGAAATCTCTCAGGGCCGGGACTATAGCGAGGAGACCGCCGCCCGCATCGATCAGGACGTACGGCGGCTGCTCGACGAGGCTCATGAGGAAGTCCGGCTCACGCTGAGCGAGGGACGCGACCGTCTCGATCGTCTGGTTGACGCTCTCTTGCAGGAGGAGACGATCGATATCGACGAGCTCAACCGCATCCTGGGGCCGCGTCCTCAGGCAGAACCGGAGCAGGTAGCGCGCGCCGTGGCGACTTGACCGCGATCTGCACGAAACCCGCCGGCAAACTCGGTAGGATCTGTTCCGCGCGACAACCCCTCACGATTATCCATAAGGAGAAGCTTCTTGCCTGAACCCCAAGGCGTCATCCTGCCCGAGCCCAGCGAGAACGCGATCTTCATGGTACTGCGGGTGCGCGATGCCGCCGGCAGCGCCCAGCCTGTCGCGAAGATCGTGGCGCGCACTCCGGCGCTAACCGCCAGACTGGGTGCGCTCGACCGCAGGGCGAAACTCGTTTCCGCCGTGGGTATCGGCTCCGACTTCTGGGACGTTTTGTCACCCGGACGCCGGCCCGCCGGTCTGCGCCCCTTTGCACCGGTTAGCGCAAACGGTCGCGGCGCCCCGAGCACCGGCGGGGATCTGCTGTTTC
>DASPQS010000055.1:0-7241 GCA_035624865.1 Binataceae bacterium (SeqCode)
GGGGCGAGATCGACTTCATGGACGTGGCCCCCCACCAGCTGGTGTCGGCCGCCGCGTCGCTCATTCCGTTCCTGGAGCACGACGACGCCAACCGCGCGCTGATGGGATCGAACATGCAGCGCCAGGCGGTCCCGCTGCTCAAGACCGAGGCACCGCTGGTCGGCACCGGACTCGAGCGCACGGTTGGCCGTGACTCCGGCGTGACCACAATTGCGGGGCGCGACGGGATCGTCGAAAGCGTCGATGCGGAGCGAATCGTGGTGCGAGCAGACCGGCCGAACCGCGACGTGCGCGACGCCGGCGTGGATATCTACAACTTGGTCAAGTACCAGCGCTCCAACCAGAATACGTGTATCAACCAGCGTCCGATCGTAATCAAGGGCGAACGGGTCAAGGCTGGCGACGTGCTAGCCGACGGACCGTCGACCGACATGGGCGAGCTGGCGCTCGGGCGCAACGTGCTGGTCGCCTTCATGCCCTGGGGCGGTTACAACTTCGAGGACTCGATCCTGATTTCCGAGCGCGTAGTCAAGGATGACCTTTTCACCTCGGTCCATATCGAGGAATTCGAATGTATCGCCCGTGACACCAAGCTCGGGCCGGAAGACATCACCCGCGATATTCCCAACGTCGGCGAAGAGGCGCTCAAGAACCTCGACACTAGCGGGATAATCCGGATCGGGGCCGAGGTGCGGCCGGGCGATATCCTGGTCGGCAAGATCACTCCCAAGGGCGAGACCCAGCTCTCACCCGAAGAGAAACTGCTGCGGGCGATTTTCGGCGAGAAGGCGGGCGAAGTGCGCGACACTTCGCTGCGCGTGCCGCCCGGAGTCGAGGGTGCGGTGATCGACGCGCGAGTATTCGCCCGCCGCGGCGTCGCGCGCGACGATCGCACGCAGGAGATCCAGAACCTCGAGGCCGAACGGCTTAAGCAAGATGAAGGCGAGGAGATTCGGATTATCCGGCAGGAAGCGCTGCGCAAACTCAAGCGGGCGCTCGCCGGCAAACGGTTGGCCGCGCGCGTGATGTCCGACGACCGCCGGGTACTCTTCAACAAGGGCGATGCGATTTCGGCCGAGGAGCTCGAGGAGCTCCCGCCGCCGCTGTGGGGCCAGCTGCGCGTCGAGCAGGAAAGCACGCAAGCCGAAATCACGCAGGCGCTGGCAGCGATGAGTGCGGCGGTCGAGCAGGTGCAGGAGCGCTATGGAGCCAAGGTCGAAAGGCTGCGCGCGGGAGACGAACTTGCGCCGGGCGTGATCAAAATGATCAAGGTTTTCGTCGCGATCAAGCGGCGTCTGCAGGTTGGCGACAAGATGGCCGGACGCCATGGCAACAAGGGGGTACTTTCGCGAATTCTGCCGGCCGAGGATATGCCGCGGCTGGCCGATGGTACCCCAGTGGACATCGTTCTCAACCCGCTCGGCGTGCCCTCGCGCATGAACGTCGGACAGATTCTGGAGACCCATCTGGGATGGGCCGCGCTCGAACTGGGGCGCAAGCTGGCCGAGGACGGGCGCGACGGAATAACACCCGCGCAACTGCGCAAGCGCCTGCGCGAGCTCTATCCGGACAAAGACTACCAGGAATTCGTCGACAGGCTGGAGGACGCCGAGGTCGAGCAACTGGCGAGCAAGGCCGCGCGCGGAATGCATACCGCCTCGCCGGTGTTCGACGGCGCGCGCGAAGACGAAATTTTTCAGTTGCTCAAGCGCGCTGGACTGCCCGAGAGCGGCCAGGCCACGCTTTATGACGGGCGCACGGGCCTGGCCTTCGAGCAGCCGGTCACGGTCGGCGTGATGTACATGATGAAACTGCATCATCTGGTCGAAGACAAGATTCACGCGCGCTCGACCGGACCCTACAGCCTGGTCACGCAGCAGCCGCTGGGCGGCAAGGCCCAATTCGGCGGACAGCGGCTCGGCGAGATGGAAGTGTGGGCGCTGGAGGCGTACGGCGCGGCCTATACGTTGCAGGAAATGCTTACGGTGAAGTCGGACGACGTGGCGGGACGCACCCGGATGTACGAGGCGATCGTCAAGGGCGAGAACACGCTCGAGCCGGGTTTGCCGGAGTCGTTCAACGTCATGGTCAAGGAGTTGCAGTCGCTTTGTCTCAACGTCGAACTGCTCGAAGAGCAGCAACGGGCATAACCGGGCAAGAAGGAGCCAACCGGCATGGAAGATCTTTTTGGTCTGTTTGAAAAGCCCAAGAATCCGCTCTCCTTCAACTCGATCCGTATCTCGATCGCGTCGCCCGAGATGATCCGGTCGTGGTCTCATGGTGAGGTCAAGAAACCCGAGACCATCAACTACCGGACGTTCAAACCCGAGCGCGACGGGTTGTTCTGCGCCAAGATTTTCGGGCCCACCAAGGACTACGAGTGCAATTGCGGGAAGTACAAGCGCATGCGCCATCGCGGGGTGGTGTGCGAAAAATGCGGCGTCGAGGTAATCCAGTCCAAGGTGCGACGCGAGCGGATGGGGCATATCGATCTGGCGGCGCCGGTCGCGCACATCTGGTTCCTGCGATCGCTGCCCTCGCGCATCGGCACTCTGCTCGACATGACGCTCAAGGAACTCGAAAAGATCCTCTACTTCGAATGCTACGTCGTGACCGACCCCGGCGAGACCCCGCTGCAAAACAGGGAGCTGCTGACCGAACGCAAATACCGCGAGGCGCGCGAACAGTACGGCGAGGGCTTCAAGGCCGACATGGGCGCCGAGGCGATTCGCGGGCTGCTCGCCGGCCTGGACCTGGGCCAGCTCTCCGAGGAGTTGCGTGCGGAGATGAAAGCGACGGCGAGCGAGGCGCGGCGCAAAAAGGTGGCCAAGCGTCTCAAAGTGGTCAACGCCTTCCGCGAGTCGGGCAACAAGCCTGAATGGATGATTTTGAAGATACTGCCGGTGATTCCGCCGGACCTGCGGCCGCTGGTGCCGCTAGACGGCGGACGCTTTGCGACCTCTGACCTGAACGACCTCTACAGACGGGTAATCAATCGTAACAATCGGTTAAAACGACTGATCGAGCTGAGCGCCCCCGATATCATCGTCCGCAACGAGAAGCGGATGCTGCAGGAGGCGGTCGACGCGCTGTTTGACAACGGCCGGCGTGGGCGGGCGATCACGGGTCCGGCCAAGCGGCCGCTCAAGTCGCTCTCCGACATGCTCAAGGGCAAGTCCGGGCGCTTTCGCCAGAATCTGCTGGGCAAGCGGGTGGATTATTCGGGCCGATCCGTGATCGTGGTGGGACCCGAACTGCGGCTGCATCAGTGTGGCCTGCCCAAGAAGATGGCGCTCGAGCTGTTTAAGCCCTTCATCTACAGCAAGCTCGAGGAGAAGGGTTACGTCACTACCATAAAAAGCGCCAAGAAGATGGTCGAGAAGGAGGGCAAGGACGTCTGGGATATCCTGGACGACGTAATCCGCGAGCATCCGGTGCTGCTCAACCGCGCCCCGACACTGCATCGGCTGGGGATCCAGGCGTTCGAACCGGTGCTGATCGAGGGCAAGGCCATCCAGCTCCATCCGCTGGTGTGCGTCGCGTACAACGCCGACTTCGACGGCGACCAGATGGCGGTGCATGTGCCGCTGTCGATCGAGGCGCAGGTCGAGTCGCGGGCGCTGATGATGTCGACCAACAATATCCTGTCGCCGGCCAGCGGCAAGCCGATTATTGTGCCGACGCAGGACATGGTGCTCGGCCTCTACTACATGACGCGCGAACGGCCGCTGGCGCGCGGCGAGGGCAAGTTCTTCGCCTCGCCGGTCGAGGTGCGGATTGCGTATGACCATGACGAAGTCGACTTGCACGCACGGGTCACTGTGCGGGTACCGGTGGAGGGCGCGGTCATTCGCGCCGCGGAAGACGAGGACGGGCGCCCAGTGGGTCCCGGCGCTGCGGGCAGCAACGGCCCGGTCGCGACCCAGCGGGTCGAAACCACGGTCGGCCGCGTGCTGCTTTATGAGATCGTCCCGAGCGAAGTCCCGTTCGCAGAAGTCAACCGCACGATGAAGAAAAAGGAGCTCGGCAACCTGATCGATACGGTATACCGCCGGGCGGGCAACAAGGCCACGGTTATCTTTGCCGACCGCCTGAAGGACGTGGGTTTCGAGTTCGCAACGCGCGCGGGAATCTCGATCTCGATCAAGGACATGACGATCCCGCCGCAGAAGCCGCATCTGCTCGAGCAGGCGCAAAAGCAGGTGAGCGAGATCCAGAAGCAGTACAACAATGGCGTAATCACCGACGGCGAACGATACAACAAGGTCGTCGATATCTGGGCCGAGGTGCAGGACGAGATCGGGGGCGCCGTGCTAAAGGGACTGTCGACCCAGGTCTACGGCCGCGACAAGGAAGGCCAGGACGTGGTCGGGCCGTCATTCAATCCGATCTTCATCATGGCGGATTCGGGCGCGCGTGGCTCCGAGCAGCAGATTCGACAGCTTGCCGGTCTGCGCGGCCTGATGGCGAAGCCGTCGGGCGAGATCATCGAGACACCGATCACCGCAAACTTCCGCGAAGGGCTGACGGTGCTGCAGTACTTCATCTCGACCCATGGGGCGCGCAAGGGTCTGGCTGATACGGCGCTCAAGACCGCCAATTCAGGCTACCTAACGCGCCGACTAGTCGACGTCGCGCAGGACTCGATTATCACCGAGGACGATTGCGGCACGCTTGATGGAATCGAGATGACACCGCTGGTTGAAGGCGGTGAAATTATCGAAGGGCTCGGCGACCGTGTGCTGGGGCGCGTGGCGCTCGAGGAGATCCGCGACCCCTATACCAATGAGGTGCTGGTCCACGCCAACGGCGTGATCGACGAAGAGAAGGTTGCGCAGATCGAGGACGCGGGTCTCGAGCGGGTCAAGATCCGCTCGGTGCTGACCTGCCAGTCACGCCAGGGCGTTTGCGTCAAGTGCTACGGACGGGACCTCGGCCGCGGCCATATCGTCAACATGGGCGAGGCGATCGGAATCATGGCGGCGCAGTCGATCGGGGAGCCGGGCACGCAGCTCACGATGCGTACCTTCCATATCGGCGGTACCGCGAGCCGGCGGGCCGAGCAGACCACGCTCGAGCCGCGCAACGACGGAATTATCCGGCTGCACAACGTTAACACGGTCAAAAGCCGCGATGGCAGCCTGGTCGTGATGTCACGTCATGGTGAAGTCGCAATCGCAGTGGCCGAGCATGCGGGGATGCCCGACGCGCGCGAGCGCGAGCGCGAGCGCTACCCGCTGGTTTACGGGGCTAAGCTGCGCAAGGGCGAAGGCGAGCACGTCAAGGCCGGCGAGCTGATCGCCGAATGGGATCCGTACACCACGCCGATCATCACGGAAGTGGCCGGCGCGGTCAAATTCGGCGACATCCTCGAAGGCAAGACCATGGAGGAGCGCCATGACGAACGCACCGGCGCGCGCTCCAACGTTATTGTGGAGTTCAAGGAGCTTGACGTTCGTCCGCGCATTTCGATCAAGGACGAGACGGGCAAGACCGCCAAGCTCCCCACGAGCGAGCAGTTCGCCCGCTATTTTCTGCCGGTGGGCGCTTATATCAACGTGGCCGAAGGCGCCCATGTGGACGCGGGCGACGTGATCGCGAAGATCCCACGCGAGACCACCAAGACCAAGGATATCACGGGCGGCCTGCCGCGCGTGGCGGAACTGTTCGAAGCGCGCAAACCCAAGGAGTTCGCGGTCATCTCAGAGATCGACGGCCAGGTCTCCTTCGGCAAGGATACCAAGGGCAAGCGCAAGGTAGTGGTTACGCCCGAGGTGGGCGAACCGCGCGAATACCTGATCCCCAAAGGCAAGCATATAGGGGTGCACGAGGGCGACATGATCAAGGCGGGCGAACCCCTGATGGAGGGATCGTCCAATCCGCACGATATCCTGACGATTCTCGGGGAAAAGGCGCTGGCGAAATATCTGGTCGATGAAATCCAGGAAATCTACCGGCTCCAAGGTGTGCGCATCAACGACAAGCATATCGAGGTGATCGTGCGCCAGATGTTGCGGCGGGTGCGTATCAAGGAAGTCGGCGACACCGACTTCCTGGTCGGTGACCAGACCGAGAAGTGGCGCTTTGACGAAGAGAACGCGCGTGTACTGACCAAGGGCGGCGAACCGGCGATAGCGGAGCCGCTGCTGCTGGGAATCACCAAGGCGTCGCTTTCGACCGAGAGCTTCATCTCGGCCGCGTCGTTCCAGGAGACCACCCGCGTGCTTACGGAGGCGGCGATTAACGGTAAGGTCGATCGCCTGGTGGGTCTGAAGGAAAACGTGATCATGGGCCGCCTGATTCCGGCGGGCACCGGTTTGCCGCAATACAATCGGACCGAATTACGTGTGGAGGGGGTTCCGCCCGAAGAGGAATTGGCCAAGTCGGAGATGACCGCCAGCGCAGGGATGCCCAGTGGAGATTGACACGGAAGGAAATATCCCGTAGAAATTGGTATTTCCCCCAAGGGCCTGCCATGTCCTTGGGGGGTTTGTTTGAGCAGGTGCTTCGGGTTCGCGTGAGGATTGGCATTATAATGGGTGGGGTTTAGCGGTCCCGATACGATTTCCGGCGTCGGATGAGGCGGAGCTTGGGTGCCGCAGCCGGAAGAAGAAGCAAGAACGTGCCGACGATTAACCAGTTGATTCGAAACGCGCGTATCAAGAAGCGCTACAAGATAAGCGCGCCCGCGCTGCAGGGCTCGCCGCAGAAGCGCGGTGTCTGCACGCAGGTCAAGACCACTACGCCCAAGAAGCCAAATTCGGCATTGCGTAAGGTCGCGCGGGTACGGCTCTCCAACGGCTACGAGGTCAACACCTATATCCCTGGAGTAGGTCACAACCTGCAGGAGCATTCGGTGGTGCTGATACGCGGCGGACGTGTGAAGGACCTGCCGGGCGTGCGTTACCACGTAATCCGGGGCACGCTGGACTCGATCGGTGTGCAGGACCGGCGCAAGGGCCGTTCCAAGTACGGGTCAAAGAAACCCAAGTAGGACATTATGTCACGCAAAGGACAGGCCCGTGTTCGCGAAGTGGTCGCGGATCCAAAGTTCCACGACCGCACCGTTGCGAAGTTCGTAAACGTCGTGATGGAGCGGGGTAAGAAGTCGATCGCTGAGCAGATTTTGTACGGGGCGCTTGATCTTGCAGCGGAGCGATCCAAAGAGGACGGATTGAGCGTCTTCAAGCGAGCCTTGGAGAACGTGAGGCCGGCGGTCGAGGTGCGCTCACGGCGGGTGG
>DASPQS010000056.1:0-7336 GCA_035624865.1 Binataceae bacterium (SeqCode)
CTTCCTGGTGAGCAAACAGCCGCACGATATCGGCGCGTTCAGGACAATGGGGTTGCGCAACCTGTTTGTCACGGAGCCTTATTTCCATGATGGTTCGCAGGCGACGATTTGGGACACGCTCGATCATTACAACAAGGGCGGCGTTCAGAATCCGTTCCTCGACGGCGGTATCGTTCCGCTTGGCCTGAGCGAGCAGCAGGAAGACGATCTGGCGGCATTCCTGATGTCGCTGACCAGCGAGCGCGACATGGGGCGGGCCAAGACCGAATACGAGCGCCAGTTTAAAATCTCGCGCACCACCCGCCCGCAGCGCGACACGGCAGCCGCAATGGGACTTAAAGGGAGCAAGGGGCCGGGGTTCGGGGGTCCGTTCGGTGATATCGGGCCGGGAGAAAGTGCGATGCAGGAAAATCCGGCCTCGTTAGGCGGCGACTAAAGAGTGCGCTCGAGGGTGGAGGACAAGCCATGGCAGCTCGGCATAAGAGCGTAGAAACCAAGTTTTACGAAGATCGCGATCGTGTGCTGAAAGCGCTGCGCAATTGTGATCGCCGCACCTTTCTCAAGATCAGCGCAGCAACGATGGGGGCGGTGATGGCCAAGGGACTTATGCCCCCGCACACTTTCCAGCTGGTCGAGATGGCGAACGCCGCGGTCGAGAAGGGATCGAGCGGCGTGGGAGCTTCGGGCAGCGCGCCCTTCCGCTTCGCCTATATCTCGGACTCGCATCTATACGAACGGACGCTCAACCAGCGGTTCGTGCGATCGATCGTCAAGGCGGTAGATGACGTCAATGCGCTCGATCCACAGCCTGACTTCGTGCTGTACGGCGGCGACCTGGCGCAGCTTGGCGCGCCGGCTCAGCTTGAACAGGGCAAGCAAATCCTGAGCGCCGTGAAAGCTCCGGTGAAGATGATGGTGGGCGAGCACGACTGGTTCCTCGACATGGGCGAGAAATGGCAGGAAATGTTCGGTCCGCCCACTTACTCCTTCGACTGGAAAGGCGTTCACGTGGTTGTGCTGATGAGCGTGTACGAGAAGGATTTCTGGACGGCGCGCAAGATGACGCCGGAGGAAAGGATGCAGACCGTGGCCGGTCTCGACAATGCGGTGCAGTCGCGGTTCGAGGTGGGCGAGAAGCAGCGTGAATGGCTCAAACAGGATCTCGCGAAGGTGCCCTCTACTACACCAATCGTGGTCTTCTCGCATTCGCCACTCTACAAGTACTACCGCAACTGGAACTTCTGGACGGACGACGCCGACGAAGTCCAGGCGATATTAAAGCCCTACGACAAGGTCACGGTCATTCACGGCCACACCCATCAGATGCTGCAAAACCAGATTGGGAACATCAGCTTTTACGGGATGCTCTCGACGGCGTGGCCGTGGCCCTACGCGCCTGAGGGATTGCCAGCGCTGACGATACAGATGAACCGTGCCGATCCCTTCGATCAATTCGACGGCTGCGGAGACGGGCAGGCAACCGCGCGAGCGGACGGGTTAGTCGACACCGTCTACAACCTTTGGGACCGCAACCCGGTTACCGTGAAAGCGGATTACCTGGTGTCTCGAGGCAAGACCGATCAGCCCCCCGCTCCCCAGTTCGCCAGCTACTGATGGCGTTTTACCGGAACATCACCTCGTGGTCCAAGTGGTGACGATTGGGAGGGAGAAAATGAGAGCCCAACTGAGCTTGGTCACCGCGGCCCTGTTCGGAGCGGTAGCCGCTGGAGCTGCTGCCTACCTGAGCCGCGGCTATTCGGGTCACATCGCATACGCGCAGGCGCTCCCGAGCCATCAGGTGCCGTCGGCCAAAAACGGCGGTGTAGTGGTGCAACTTTGCGACGGCGTCACCACGACGGAGGTCAAAGGGCTCAAACCGGGCGAGCAAATGAGTCATGCCCAAGCCATGGACGTGTCTCGCAAGTTAATGGCCGAGTGGCAACAGAAGCATCCCGAGCGGCATTGGGAGATGGCGCAGGCTGAGAGCGGAGGTACGCCGGCCGGCAGCGCTCCATCAAGCACCTCGGAGAATGCCAGCGGAGCCGGCGCGACGGGCACTTCTGAGGTAAAGAGCCAGCAGGGCGACACCTACGCCAGCTTTCACGACCGCGACTATATGATTTGGAAAGCGCAGACCGACGCCTTCGTAGATTACGGCAACAAGGTTTTCCACTCGGCCAAGCTACTAGGCGGCACCATCGGCGTAAGTTGCGATATGTGCCATCCAAATGCGTCCAACACCCATCCCGAGACTTATCCGAAGTACCAGGTACAGCTTCAGCGCGTCGCGCTGCTGCGCGACATGATCGACTGGTGTATCGAGAATCCGGTCAAGGGAAAGACGCTTTCGGCCGATGACCCAAAGCTGCGGGCGCTCGAAGCCTATATCCTGGCGCAGCGCAACGGCGTGGCGCTCGCATACGGAAAGCACTGACATCCAGTTCCGCGATCTCCCGATCGAAGGGCGGCACTTTTTGAGCGATCGCGTCACCAGGCGGCGGACAGCGATTCCATCGCGCGCATGATGCGGGCGCGCTTCTCTTCGGGGGTCGAAGCGTAAGAGACGAACTGGAGCGCGGTCGAGGTGATGCCGGCTTTCTCGTAATCCTTGAGCCGGCGGGCCCATCGCTCGGGTGCGCCGAAGACGAAGATCGATTCGACCATCGAGTCCGGCACCGACGCGAGCGCCCGTTTGCGATCGCCGGCGTTCCAGGCGGTAATCGCGGTGCGGGCTTCGTTTTCGTAGCCGATCCATTGGAAGAACTTGTTGTATTGCGGCACCGTGAGATAGCCGGTCAGTTCGCGGCGCAACTGCTCGCGGACGACTTCCTCTTCCTGATCGATGGCGACCAGGATGCGGCAGGCGACCTCGATTCCGGTGGTCGGTTTTCCCGCCTTGCGCGCACCCTCGCGGATATGCGCGAGCATCTGCGGAAACGTCTCGGGTGTAATGAAGTTGACGATGGCGCCGTCACCGAGCTCGCCCGCAGTACGCAGCATCAGCTCGCCCTGTGCGCCGACATAAATCGGCGGCGGCGTGTCGAGCGGCGTGCCGAGGCGGAACCCATCGATGCGAACCGTCTTGCCCTGCATCGAAACCTTCTGGCCGCTGAAGATGGCGCGGAGGGCTTCGACTGTCTCACGCAGGCGGGTAACGGGTTTTTCGTACGGCACGCCCATCCATTGCTGGACGATAGTGGGGGTCGAGATGCCGACGCCGAGGATGAAGCGGCCGCCGGAGAATTGCTGCAAACCCGCCGCCGACATCGCGAGCAGCGCAGGCGACCTGGTGAATACCGGGAGGATGGCGGTGCCGAGCCGGATGTGTTCGGTGACCGTGGCGGCGGCGGCGATCGGCGTGATGCCGTCGCCCTGCATCGTCTCGAAGGACCAGGCGTCAGCGTAGCCGAGCTTCTCGGCAAGGCGCACGAGGTCGATAAAGTTGCGGTTCTGAAAGCCGTCGAGCGGGATCGTGATTCCAAGACGCATTGCGCGTATCACCTCATCGGCTCGGGCGTCGATTGCGCCGAGCCAGCCTTGAGATTCAGTACCTGGGCGAGATGCAGCGGGCGGCGATCCGGGCAAAAATTCCGGATTTGCATACGGCACGCGAAGCCATCGGCGACGATCAGCGTATCAGGTGAGCTGTTGCGAATCGCGGGGAGCAGCACGCGATCGGCGATCGCGCGCGAGACCTCGAAGCGGTCGGCGCCGTAGCCGAACGCCCCGGCCATCCCGCAACATCCGGCGTCGGGCGCATCTGCGGTCAGACCGGGGGCGCGGGCGAGCACCGACATTTCGGCCGCCATCCCGGCGATTGCCTTCTGATGGCAATGGCCGTGGACGAGGGCGCGTCCGGCGAGAGCGGGCGGAACGAAGTCGGGCGCTTTGGCGGCGAGGAACTCGTCGAGCAGCATCGCATTCTCGGCGAGCTTGCGCGCGGCGGAAACGCGCGGAAAGAGGCGCGGCAATTCGTCGCGCAAGGTAAGCAGGCAGCTCGGTTCGAGACCGACGACGCTGATCCCGCGTTCGGCCCAGGGAGAGAGCGTGCCCATCAGGTCGACCAGGCGGTTTCGCGCGGCGTCGAGCATCCCCTGATCATAGAGCGGGCGTCCGCAGCAGAGGTCGGGCGGGGGAATTACGACGCGGAAGCCCGCGCGCTCGAGCACCTCGGTGGCGGCAATCGCGACCTCGGGCTCGAAGAAATTGTTGAAGGTATCGGGGAAGAGCAGAACTTCGGGCGCGTCGGGGTTGCGCGGCGCGCGCCGCTCGAACCATGCCCGAAAGGTCTGGCGGGCAAAGCGCGGCAGCGCGCGATCCGGATGAACCCGCAGGAGTTGTTTTCCCAGCGTGCCGAAGGCGCCGCCCGCGAAGAGGTTGGCGAGGCCCGGGGCGGTCGAGGCGAGGCGGGCGATTTCGTGGATGCGGCCGAAGAAGCGCGCCGGCAAGGGCCGGCGATGCGAGGCGTAGTAGTTCGCCATGAACTCGGCCTTGTAGGCGGCCATGTCGACCGAGGCGGGACACTCGGTTTTGCAGGCTTTGCAGGAGAGGCAGAGCTCGAGCGAATCGTAGAGAGCTTCGTCGGCGAAACCGCCTGGAAGCGGGCCGCCGGTGAGCGCCTCGAAGAGCAGGCGGGCGCGTCCGCGCGTCGAGTACTTCTCTTCGCGCGTGGCCATGTAGGAGGGGCACATCACGCCCGCGTCGGTCTTGCGGCATTTGCCGATGCCGACGCATTTGAGCGCGGCGCCCGCGAGACCGCCCTCGGCGGAGAAGTCGAAGCGGGTGCGGATCGGGACGGGGTTGTAATGCGCGCCGATCCTGAGATGCGAGTCGAGCGGTTCGGGATCGACGATCACGCCGGGGTTCATCCGGTGATCGGGGTCGAAGATTTGCTTGAATTCGCGAAAGGCGCCGATCAGTTCCGGGCCGAACATCTTGGGCAACAGTTCGGAGCGCGCGAGGCCGTCACCGTGCTCGCCGGAGAGCGAACCGCCGAAATCGGCGACGAGGTCGCCGATCTCGACCATCGCGGCGCGGAACCTCGCGATGCCGTCGGCGGTGAAGAAGTCAAAGTTGATGCGGCAATGGACGCATCCTTCGCCGAAATGGCCGTAGTAGGTGGCGGCGGCCAAATCGTAGCGCGCGAGCAGAGCAACCAGGCGGCGGAGGAAATCGCCAAGGCGCGCGGGCGGGACGGCGCAATCCTCGGCGCCGGGCCAGGTGCGCGGATGGCCGGGGATTAACGCGCCGGCGCCGAGGCCGGACTCGCGAATTCCCCAAACGGCGCGCTGATCGGCGGCGTTGAGCAAAATCGCGACGCCGGCGCATTGCGTGACGCCTTCGGCCTGGCGCTTGACGGCGTCGGCACGAGCGCGGACCTCGTCGTCGCTCTCGCCGCCCAACTCGAGGATCAGGAACGCCCTGCCGGCCGGCAGCAGGCGCACGGCGGCCATTCCCTTTGAGCGGGCGAAGTCGGGCAGTTGATGGTCGAAACCCTCGAGCGCCTCGGGGCGATGTTCGAGCAGCCACGGGGTCTGGTCGGCGGCGACGAAGACGTCATCGAAGCCGAGCACGACCATCGCGAGCTTGTTCGGCTTGGGCACCAACTGCACTTCGGCGTTGAGGACCACGGCGAGCGTTCCTTCGGAACCGACCACGGCACGGGCGAGGTTGAAGCGGTTCTCGGGGAGGAGCTGGTCGAGGTTGTAGCCGGAGACGCGGCGCGGAATGTTCGGGTAGCGGCGCCGGATCAAATCAGCGTAACGCGCGGCGAGGCCGTGGAGCTTGCGGTGCATATCGGCGGCGCGCCCACCCGCTGTCGCGGCGGCGCCGGCGCTCTCTCCCTCGCCGTCGGCAGTCAGCGTGAGGCGCGTGCCGTCGTAGAGGAGGACGTCGAGCGAGGCGACGTTGTCGACCGTCTTGCCGTAGGCGGCGGAATGAGCGCCGCACGAATTGTTGCCGATCATGCCGCCGAGCGTGCAGCGGTCCTTGGTGGCAGGATCGGGGGCAAAGAAGAGTCCGTACTGCGCGACGGCGGCGTTGAGATGCGCCTGGACGAGGCCGGGCTGAACGAGGGCGCGGCGGCGATCGGGATCGACGCGCACGACGCGATTCATGTATTTCGAGAAATCCAGGACCAGCGCGCTATTGGTGGTCTGACCCGCGAGCGCCGTCCCGCCGCCACGCGGGAGGATCGGGATTGCGTTGTCGCGCGCGAGCGCCAGCACCTTTTCGACGTCGGCTTCGTGGCGGGGAATCACAACCCCCAGAGGGAGGCGGCGATAATTCGAGGCGTCGGTGGAATAGAGCGCGAGAGAGGCGCCGTCGAAACGGACTTCGCCCTCGAGCGAGCGGCGCAATTCATCGCGGAGCGCGTTGAGGGAAGCCATAGTCGAGGTGAATTGTAGTGCAGAGCGCGGATCAAGTCACAGTCGCGCGCGAGCGTGAAAACGCGACTCGGCGGAGGCTCAGCCGATCTTACGCTTCATCGCGGCATCCGCTTGCGCGGGAACGAATCGGCCGCGCGCGGTTATGCGGCGGGTGGGACGATCGCGATCTTGCCGGCGATCGTGGCCGTCTCCATCAGATGCTGAGCCTGCGCCAGCTCCTTGAGAGGCAGCACCTTGCCGACTACCGGCTTGATCTGGCCGCCGGCGACGAAGCGCATCGCGTCCATCAGCTCGCCCTTGTTGCCGAGATGCGAGCCCAGGTAATTCTGCTGCTTGTTCCACAGCAGGCGGATATCAAGGTGCGCGTCGAAGCCCGAGGTGGCGCCGCAAGTCACGATGGTTCCGCCCCACTTGAGGCATTGCATCGAGATGGGCCAGGTCTCGGCGCCGGTATGCTCGAAGACGATGTCGGCGCGGCGGCCGCCGGTGATCTTGCGCACTTCCTGGAAGATGTCGTGCTTTTTGCGATGAAGGACGTAATCGGCGCCGAGTTCGCGGCAGAGGTCGAGCTTGTCGTCGCTGGAGGCGACCGCGATGGCATGGGCGTTGTAGAGCTTGGCGATCTGGAGCGCCATCACACCGAGTCCGCCGGCCGCGCCCCATACGAGGACGAAATCGCCGGCCTGGATACGCGCGCGCGTCACCAGCATGCGCCATACGGTGACCAGTACGAGCGGAATGGTGGCCGCCTCCTCGAAGCTGAGGTTGGCCGGTTTGGGCAGGACGTTTACCGCGGGAACCTTGCAATACTCGCCGTGGGCGCCGTCGAGCGGGCCGGTCTGGAAGCCCCAAATCTTGAAGTTGGGGCAGAAGAATTCTTCGCCGCGGGTGCAGTAGTCACATTGCCGGCAGGCGATGCCGCAATGGACGACGACTTCGTCACCGAC
>DASPQS010000057.1:0-12206 GCA_035624865.1 Binataceae bacterium (SeqCode)
TCGGAATACTACCCCACGGATGGCCGGTGGCGAAATACGACTGCCAGGCGGGGTTTCGCCTACTCTGATAACGAGATCTGTTGAAGAGAAGTCAGATGGCGCGTCTGTCGTGCCGGTTTGACGTACAGGAGCGGGATCAGAGCGAAGCACACGAAAGCCGCAATCGTGCTCAGCCAGGCGAGGGCTGCCGCAACGCCGTAGAGCAGCGGGACCATCAGGAAAATGCGCCGCACATAGCGGATCATTCCGAGTTCCAAGGCTGGATCGACCAAACGGTGCCCCGCCGAAGCGTACATCCAGTGCGCATAACGAACCAGTCCGGCGAGCGAGAGATTCGCGGCGTAAATCGCCGCGGCGAGCGGAAGTTGAAGGTTTCTTCCAAGCAGGGACGCCGAAAAGGGGACGAAGGCCATTGTCAGCAGGAAGCCAAGAGTAATCCCGAGATGGACGCGATCGGAGCGCACAATGAAATGCAGCTCCATGTGATGCCCGTACCAGAAGATGGCAAGGACGGCGAAGCTGATGGCAAAGGCGACCAATTGTGGAACGAGCGCTCGCAGTTGAGAGAGTAGTTGCGCCTGGGTCGCCGCGTGCTGAGCGTGAAGGTCGAGCACGAGCAAAGTCAGGACGATGGCGAAGACGCCGTCGGCGAGCGCTGCGATTCGCGTCGTACTCAACGCCGCTGTGAGTCCGGCGGCGCGCGGCGTTTCCTCCTGCATTTTGACTCAGTCCATCGGTCTTGCGTCGAAGGCTATCCGTTACACGGAATCGAAACTTCCCGCTACATCAAGAGTCGTCCGTGCGCCAAAAAAAGCGCCGCCCATCGATAGGCGGCGCTTGCAGCGCATCCGGCGCACAGACGGCGGATGCGGGGTGCGGCAGGGCTTAGAGTCTAGATCATTGCCCAGCAGTTTAATACGGCAATTCGACCACTTTGGCCAGCCGCTCGTCCTCGTCGGGGAGCGGTGCGACGCCGGTCAGCCGAAAGACCAGCTTGGCCGCGAGCAGCCGGTTTCCGATTCGGCCCTGCGATTTGAGCATCCCGCCCCGCCGATGGCATCGCGGACACGGCATCGTTCCGCTTAAGACGCTCGCGTTGGCTGCCGTGATGCGGAGGTCGAACGTATGACCGCATCCGGGATTCTGACAAACGGTGCGATAGACGATTCCGTCGTGGTTGGTGGTTTTTTTTGGTTCACGGACCGTGGCAGTAGAGTTCATGTCGGACCTCCCTTACTCCTCACGCCTTTTCGGGAGAGGTTCGCGGCGGCTTGTTTCCGTCGCTGAATGCTTAGACGTAATGTGTTGTAAAATGTTTCAAGCAACCCCCGTGCCGTGGGTCGCTTTGGCGGGGTAAGCCGAAAAAACGCAGCAAATTCGGGGACAATTGCGGCATGACCCTGCCGATCGTGGAGCGCGAAATGGTTGGATTTAGGGAATTGATTCGCACGATTTGGGGATGGTTCGCGAAAGGCCAAGCTAGCGCGATTGGCCGGAGCGAATCAGCAAGAAGTTCCGTTTAGCTAACGGCGCTCTGGCCTTCCCTGACGTTGCGATGGCCTTTAGTATGAGCGGCGTGGAGGGCTACGGAAGCTGAGAGGATTCCGGCATACGAGATGAGAACCCTAGCACTCGTGATGGCGGGCGGGCAGGGGACGCGGCTTTACCCGCTGACCCGTGACCGAGCCAAGCCGGCCGTTCCGTTCGGGGGCAAATATCGGATCGTCGATTTCGTCCTGTCCAACCTGATCAATTCCCAGATCTATTCGATCTACGTGCTGGTCCAATGGCGATCGCAGTCGCTGATCGAGCATCTGAAGGACGGCTGGCAGATGGGGCGGATCATGCACGACGACTTTATCGTGCCGGTGCCCGCGCAGATGCGCTTGGGGGAGAGTTGGTACCAGGGGACGTCGGACGCGATTTTTCAGAATCTGAACCTGATCGACGACTACAAGCCCGACGTCGTGGCGGTATTCGGCGCGGATCATATCTACCGAATGGATATCGGGCAGATGATCGAGTTTCACCTCGATCGGAAGGCCTCGGCGACGGTGGCGACGATTCCGGTGGCGATCGAGGATGCGAACCAGTTCGGGGTGCTTGAGGTAGACTCGGGTTTGCGCGTTTTCGGCTTCGAGGAAAAGCCGGCAAATCCGCGCCAGCTGCCGGGGGCGCCGGGGAAGTGCCTCGCCTCGATGGGCAACTACCTGTTCGATCCGGCGGTGCTGCGCGCGGCGCTGGCCGAGGATGCGCAAAACGAAGGGAGCCATCACGATTTCGGGCGCGACCTGATCCCCGGTTTGATCGACCGCGTGCCGGTGTACGCGTACAACTTCATGACGAACCGGATTCGGGGCGATTCGGAAGAAAACCTGAGTTACTGGCGCGACGTCGGGACGGTCGAGGCTTACTACGAAGCCAACATGGATTTGCGCGATGCGCGGCCTCATCTGAACCTGTACAATCCGTTCTGGCCGCTGCGCACGGCATATTACAATCAGCCGCCGGCGAAGTTCGTGTTCAACGAGGATTTCCGGCGCGGCCAGGCATTGCATTCGGTGGTGTCGGAGGGTTGTATCATCTCGGGCGGGACGGTGCGCAATTCGGTGCTAGGGCGGTCGGTGTTCGTGCATTCGTACAGCCAGATCGATGACTCGGTAATAATGGACTATTGCGAAATCGGACGGCACGCGAAGATCCGCCGCGCGATCATCGACAAGAACGTGGAGATTGCCGAGGGGGATGAAATCGGGTACGACCTCGATCGCGATCGCAAGCGCTTCTTTGTGACGGAAACCGGAATCGTGGTTATTCCGAAAGCGCCCAAGCGCAATCGCAGCTTCTTCTAGGATGGCGGCGACCACGCAAGGCAAGGTTGGCGGCGAGAGCGCCGGCGGCGAACAGGCCGAGTCGGCCAGGGCCCGCCCGGAGGGCGTCCGGCGCGCGGCCGCCCCCGGCGCGCAACGGCCGCGGCGGCGGGCGCCGGTCGCGGAACTCAAACTCGATTTCTGGAGCCGCGCACTATTCTACCTGATGGCGGGCGTGATCCACGCGCTGAGCCTGCTGCCCGACTTCGTCCTCTACCCGCTCGGAATTGCGGGCGGCTACCTCGGTTATTTGATCGACCGCCGCCACGTCAGGATCGGGATGCGCAATCTGGCGATCGCGTTCCCGGAGCGCGCGGAAGCGCAACGCCGGCAGATCCTGCGCGCCTCATACGTCAACCTCGGCCGCAGCGCCGCCGAATACGTACGGTTGGGCGGGTTCTTCTACCACAGGCTCAAGCAGAGGGTCATCTACAACCGTTTCGAATATTGGAAGGAGATCCAGCGGCAGAACCCCGGCAAGGGGTTGATCATCCTGACCGCTCATTTCGGGAATTTTGAGCTGCTGCCCGCGGCGCACGCGATGTACGGGTACCAGATCAGCCTGGTGCATCATACGCAGCGCTTTGCGGCGGGTGACGCGCTGATGACCTTCGTGCGCGAGCGCGCGGGCGTTACGGTAATCCGCAAGCATGCGGCGGCGCGCGCGGTGCTGCGCGCGCTGCGCCAGGGCGAACTGGTGGGAATCCCGTTCGATCAGAACGCGAAGCGCAGCGAGGCCATCTTCGTTCCGTTTTTCAACGAGATTGCCGCGGCTTCCAGCGGGTTGGCGCGGCTGGTCGCGATTTCGGGCGCGCCGGTAGTTCCCGTGTTCATTATTCGCGAGCCCGACCTGCGCACGCATCGAATCGAGATCCAGGACGCGCTCCCGATGCGGCATACGGACGACGCAGCGGCCGATATCGAGGAGAACACGCGGCGCCTGGTCGGAGTGATCGAAGCGATGGTGCGGCGCTATCCGGAGCAGTTCCTGTGGACCCATCGGCGCTACCGCACGCGCCCGCGCGGGATGACGCCCGTGTACGAATCATAGTTGCGGACGCTGCAATGCGCCGCGAGCAGAATCCGTGCCGCCTTTGCCGGCGAGCCGTGGCAGCAACAGCAGAATCGCGATCGCAAGTGTCCAGCCGGCCGGCGCCGCCATAAGCGGAACCGGGCCCGGTCCCGCCAGCCATCGGGGCAGGGGAGGGTCGCCCTGCGCGATCACCGGCCAGACCTTGGCGCCGATCACCAGTCCGGCGTGCATCCCGGCCGAGAACCAGATGCGGCCGGTGCGCAGGAAGGCGGCGCCGAGCATCAGCCCGAGCAGAAAAAGCCCCGCCAGCATCGGTAGCGCGTCGCCGGGGTGAACGATCCTCGCGGCACTCGCGGCGAGATTGATCAGGCCGGCCATCGGATGGAATCCCGCGAGATAGAAGCGCGCGGGCGATCGCACCAGGTGGGTGAGCGCGAAGATCGCGGAGCTGGCGGCCAACGCCGGCGGTTTGCCCATATCGCGCAACATCCCGCCGAGAACGAAAGCACGAAAGAACCCTTCTTCGATCAGCGCGATCGTAATCGCAGCGGCGGCGTAGCGGGCCGCGCGAGCGCCGATTTGACCGATCGGGGCGGTGCTGCGAAGTATGAAGGCGGCGGCGAACAAAGCGCCGACTGCGACCACGACGACGGCAAATCCGCGTAGTGCAGAACGCCAATTCTCCTGCGGCTCGGCGAAGCCGTCGCGGATGAGACCCGCCAGCCCGAGCGGACGTGCGAGCAAGAGCATCGCGGCCGCCAGCGTCACAATCACGGTGCGGTCGAAAATCCTGGGGAAGGGGATGCGCAGGCCTGCGGCGGAGATTAGAGCGGCGGCGAGCGGCGCGATAACGACGGCGGCGGCGATTCCGGCAGCGAGCGCAAATATAAACCAAAACGTGAAGTATTGGCGAGTACAGCGCCGGCCAGGCACGTAGGGCTCGTGAATATCGCTGCCTATTCGGGGTGTCGCGTTCAATCTGTGCCCCGGGCTAGCGAGCACCGCGCATCGGGTCGCGCGCGGGTTCGACGGCCAATTCCACCGGGCATACGCCTGCGGGTGCGTTGACGATGCTCATCACGGCCGCGGCGACGTCGCCCGGCGTCAGCATCAGCGAGCGATCGAGCCGCTTGTTCTCGGGAATCAAGCCGGTGTCGGTCAGTCCAGGGATAACGGCCGAAATCCGGACGTTATGGCGCCGTAACTCGCCGAAGCATGCGCGGGTGAAAGCGACGATTCCGGCCTTGGCCGCAGCATAAATCGCCTCTCCCGGGGGCGTGTTCCGTGCGGCGGACGAAGCAATGTTAACGATGACGCCGCCGTTCTCCTGTGCCGCCATCTGCGCCGCTGCGAGGCGGGTCATCGCGATCGGCGCACGCAGGTTGACCGCGAGCATGCGGTCCTGATCGGCCGCGCTGACCTTGAGCAACGGCGTGCGCGCCGGGGCCCATCCCGCATTGTTGACCAGCACATCGAGGCGCCCGAAATGTTCTAGCGTCGCTTCAATTAAGTTGTCCGGCGCGTCTTCGCTCGCGAGATCGACGAGCACGATCAGGGCGCGGTTTGCTTCGAGGCCGGTGAGCGCGCGTGTCTGCGCCAGCTCTTCATGCGATCGCGCTGCGAGGCACAAGGCGAAGCCGGCGCGAGCAAGTTCGAGTGCCACGGCCCGGCCGATCCCGCGTCCGGCGCCGGTCACCAGTGCGACTTTCTGCTCGAGTGCCATAGGCTGAGGCCCGCCGCCGGCCGCGAAGGCAACCCGCGCCGGGCCAGGCGCAACAATAATAACGTGCGCCGATGCGCCGGCGCTATGAGATGTCCGGTTGCTTCAGGGATTTCAGGCGGAGACAATTGGAGCCAATGAATCCACAGGTATTTCGTGAATACGATATTCGCGGCGTGGTCGAGAACGATTTCGACGACGACTTCGTGGTCAGCCTGGGCCGCGCCTACGCAACCATTTTGATCGAGGCCGGCAAGCGCACGGTCACGCTCGGGCGCGACTGCCGTCTTTCCTCCGACGCGTTGCGCGACCTCCTGATCGAGGGATTGTTGCCGAGCGGAATCAACGTGGTCGACGTCGGTGTCGTGCCGACACCGTTGCTCTATTTCTCGGTGCTGCACTGGGGGATGGACGGCGGTGTGATGATCACCGGCAGTCATAACGCGGCCGAATACAATGGCTTCAAGCTTGGTGTCGGGACGACCACGATCTTCGGCGAAGAGATTCAGCGCGTGCGCAGGATTGTCGAGGCGCGCGCCTTCAAGAGCACCGGAAGCAAGGGCACGCTTACGGCAAGGCCCGTAATTCCCGACTACCGCGAATACATCATGCAGCACATCAAGCTCGCGCCCGGGATGAAGGTCGCGGTGGACGGCGGCAACGGATGCGGCGGAGTGGTGGCGGCGCCGCTGATGCGCGAACTGGGGCTCGAGACGATCGAGCTGTACATCGAGATGGACGGCCGCTTCCCCAACCATCATCCCGACCCCACGGTGGTCGAGAATATGCGCGATTTGCAGGCCGCGGTTAAACGCAGCGGCGCGCGTATCGGAATCGCCTACGACGGCGACGCCGACCGCATCGGCGCGGTCGACGAGAACGGCCAAATCGTATGGGGCGACGAACTGATGGTGGTGTTTTCGCGTTCGATCTTGAAGGAGCGGCCGGGCGCGGCGATTATCGGCGACGTCAAGTGCAGCAAGCGGCTCTACGACGATATCGCGAGCCACGGCGGACGGCCGATCATGTGGAAAACCGGCCATTCGCTGATCAAGTCCAAACTCCGGGAAGAGAGCGCGGCGCTGGCCGGCGAGATGAGCGGGCACATGTTCTTCAACGACCGCTACTACGGTTTCGACGATGCGATTTATGCGTCGTTCCGGCTGCTCGAAATTGTCGGACGCGAGGGCAGGGGACTGGGCGCGATTCTGTCCGATCTGCCGCGTACCTGCATCACGCCGGAGATCCGCCTCGATTGTCCAGACGACCGCAAATTCGAGGTTGTGCGCAAGGCCGCCGAATACTTCCGCAACCGTTACGAAACCATCGATATCGACGGCGCCCGCGTGAATTTTCCGGGCGGATGGGGGCTCGTGCGCGCGTCCAACACGCAGCCGGCGCTGGTGATGCGCTTCGAGGCGCAGGACGAGAAGAAGCTGGCCGAAATTCGCACGCTGTTCGAGCGCAAGCTGACGGAACTGGGCGCCAAAATCTGACCCTGCCCGTGCGATGGCGCCCGCACCTCGCGCGCGCGGAGGAAACGCGCTCAGAAACCGCCGGCTGACAGCGCCTGCGCAAGCGGCGGCACTGATAATCGCCGGTGGCCGGGGCACGCGATTCTGGCCCGAGAGCCGGGCAGGACGTCCCAAGCCTCTCTTTTCGATTGACGGCGCAAATTCGCTGCTCGCCGCTACCGTCGCGCGGAACATCCCGCTAATCCCGCGCGAGCGAATTTTTGTGCTGGTCTCCGCCGATCAGGCGGGGGCGTTTCGGCGCCCGGTGAAGGGGCTGATTCCTCCGCGCAACCTGATCGTCGAGCCGGCCGGGCGCGGCACCGCCGTCGCCATCGCTTTCGGCACCTCGATAATCGCCAAAAGGTTCGGTGAGCAGACGGTAGTCGGCGTGATGCCGGCCGATCACCTCATCACGCCACCAAGCGGGTTTCGCAAAACGATTGCGCGGGCCATCACGCTTGCCGTCGACAACCCCGCGATCGTGGTGGTCGGCGTTGCGCCGACACGCGCGGAATCTGGGTACGGCTATCAGCAGATTGGGCGGCCCGTTGGTGCCGGCTTCAAAGTCGATCGTTTCATTGAAAAGCCGCCGCCCGCGCAAGCGCAAAGGATGGTGCGTTCCGGCAAATTTCTGTGGAACGCCGGGATGTTCGTGATGCGCGCCGGTATTCTGAGCGCGGAACTAAGGGAGCATGCGCCCGCATTGGCGGCCGCGGCATCAAAGTTCGCGCAGATGAAACCCCGCGAACTCAGCCGCATCTACCGCCGGCTCGATTTCGACGCGTTCGACCGGGTCGTCGTCGAGAAGAGTGCCAATGTGATCGGCGTGCGGGCGCGCTTTCGATGGCACGACGTGGGAAGCTGGGAGGGCTTGTGGGAAGCGCTTCGAGGGCGCGGCGGCAACGCGCTTTCCGGCAACGTCGTGGCGATCGGCAGCGAAGGCGTGCTCGCGCGCGCGGGTGACCGCCTGATGGTGCTGCTGGGCGTGAACGACCTGGTCGTGGTCGACAGCGGCGATGCGATTTTGATCGCGCGGCGGTCGCGGTCGCAGGACGTGCGCAGCGTGATCGCGGAACTCGAACGCCGCGGCCTGACCCGCTACCTGTGAATCGCCCTCGCCCCGGGGACGTGGGCGGGAAGGGCCGGTTCCCCTAGTCGAGCGCCTGTGGATCGCATCGCAGCGTGAGGTCGCGGAGTGAGGCGATATTGTTGTCCTCTTCTGCCGCGAATTCGCGCAGGCGATCTGCGACCTTCGGCTCGACCCCCTCCCATTCGGCGATCTCCATGTTGAGCTCTCGATGCAACGCGACCTCGAGTGCGAGGTCGGCGGCAAGACGCTCCCAGTTGCTCGAGCCGTCGTGCACAGGTGTCTCAGGCAGCCGGGGCCGGGTGCCGCGCTCCAGCAGGATTTCGCGCAATACCAAGGCCTGCGCCGTCTCCGCCTCGGCGAGCTGCTCGAGGCCCGCCCTGATATTGCCGAGGGCGCACATCGCGGCGTGGTGTTTCAGATTCTTCGCCAGCGCCTCGAAACGGCCGGCGCTGATCGCAAGATGATCGAGCAGGCGGGCGCGCGGCGAGAGGGATGAGCGGAGTCGTGCGAATATTCCCATGAAGGTTTGGATCGCCGGTTGACTAGGTATCAGGATTGGCCGGCGCGATGTCAAGCACTCAGGCGCCGGGCTCGGCGCGGTAGAGCGTGCGCACGAGGAACGATTCGCGCTTGAAGAAGCCGGAATTGTGAAACGAGTCCTCGAGTTTGAGCAGCGCGTAATCCAGATAATGGCAGAGCTCGTGCATCAGTGTGCGCAGGAAGGTCTTGGGCTTGACCACGTCGTGACGCTGCGCCGTGCGCATCCAGAGAACGATCAGTGGATCGCTCGGATGCTGAGCCGTGGCCATTCCGCGCACGGTGGCGGCGATGGCACGCCGGCCCGGCCCGCGGGGATAGAAGATACCGTGAAGTTCGCTGACGGCGTTGCGCGGCCGCACGCTGCGGACTTCGACCCGTACGCTACGGACGCCGAGCAGGCGGCACAGTTCGCTGACCAGAGCCTGGGCCGCGCGCTCGACCGGAGAAGGCGCGCCGAATTCGAGCGCCCCCATCAGCGCGGCCGTGAGTGAGAATCCGGCTGGGCCGACGACCAGATCGAGCCGTTCTATCGCATTGCCCTTCAAGTAAGTGCGTTGCGCGCGCGCCGAGAGCCGGTAGAAAAACCGGGGAAGTTCCGCCTTGCGCGGCGCCGGCGAGAGCGCCGCAGTTCCCTTCAGCCCCACGTCCACAGTGGCTTCTATCCTGTAGCCAACCACGACAAAGAGCAACGTTCGCGGGCGAAGAAATTCGCTGACATCTCGGCGCACACTGTTCGCGGCTACGTCGAGCAGCCTTTGCGAAGGCTCTTCCGGGAGCGCCTCCAACTCCCTTATCATCCGGGAAGCCAATCCTCGAAAGGGGCGATCGCGATGGAACTCAAGACGGTGGAGATCACCAAGCCGACGCCGGACCTCAACGTCATTGTGGGTCAGGCACACTTTATAAAGACGGTCGAGGATCTTTACGAAGCGATCGTCCAGACCGTGCCGGGAGTGAAATTCGGCCTCGCGTTCTGCGAGGCGTCGGGCCCCTGCCTGATACGCCACACGGGGACCGATCACGAGCTTGTTCAGGCTGCGATCGAAGCCGCGGCCGCGATCGGCGCGGGGCATGTCTTCGTCGTGATTCTGGACAACGCCTTTCCGGTCAACGTGCTCAACGAAATAAAGGCGGTCCGCGAGGTATGCACGATCTTCTGCGCCAGCTCGAATCCGCTCGCCGTGATCGTAGCGGAGCATTCCGGCGCGCGCGGCGTGATCGGCGTGATCGACGGGAGCTCGCCCAAAGGCGTCGAAGGGGAGAAGGAGCAGGCCGAGCGGCACGCCCTGCTGCGCCGGTTCGGGTACAAGCAATGACGAATCCGGGATGCCACTCGGTGAAGGATTTCACCCTGAGCAGCAACCGATAGTTGTGCGAAGATGGGCGTGTAAACTGCGCGGGGGGAGGCTTAAGCTGCGCGAGGGGTGCGCGGGAGGGTTCGGTTGGGTCTGCGTTCGCGTGCCGGCTTAAGTTATACTAAGGCTTGTGAAGCGCTGGTTGGTCATCGCGCGCTTGGGGGAAGGCGGGGGCGGCGGACCTCATGGCTAAAGCAGGCAGACGGCGAGGCGGGGCGGGCGGCGGTGGGCGCCGGGCCGCCAGGCAGGCCGTGGTGTTCCTTCGATGGTTCGGATGGCGACGCACGCTGCTGAGCGCGTTTTTGTTCTGTGCCTTTGCCGCGGGGTTCTACCTCGCCAACCTTTACGCCGATATTTCGCTTTTGATCGAGCAGCGGAAGGCAGCGCTGACCTCGGCGATCTATTCCGCACCGCTCGTCGTCAGCGCAGGCGACGAGGTGGGCCCGCTCCACCTAATCGATCGCCTTCAGACGCTCAGCTATTCACGGGTCGAAACCCCGGCGCATCCGGGCGAGTACTCGATGGTGCCGGGGGCGATGGCGATCTACGTGCGCGAGTTCAGCGCGGGCTCGCGCGGCTATCCCGCCACGCTGGTCCGTTTGAGTTTTGACGGCGATCGCGTCGCCGGAATCGCCAATTCCTTCGGTGTCGCGACCGATCACGCAGTGATTGAACCCGAAGTGATCGGGCGGCTGTTGCCGGACGCGCCGGCGGATCGGGTGGAAGTCTCGCTCGGCGAAGTGAAGCCATATCTGATAAAGGGGCTGCTCGCGACCGAGGATCGCTTTTTCTATTACCATTTCGGCTTCGACCCGATTCGCATCGTCGAAGCGGCGATCGTCGACCTCCACTCCCATCGCTTGCGCCAGGGCGCGAGCACTATCACGCAGCAACTGGCGCGCACGTTCATCGAGCGCCATGCGCGGAGCTTCAGGCGCAAGTTTCGCGAGCTGGCGATCGCGGTCGTAATCGAGATGCGCCTGTCCAAGGACCAGATTCTCGAGCGCTACGTCAACGACGTGCCGATGGGCGAATATGACGGCACGCCGATTTACGGAATGCCGCTGGCCGCGCGCTACTACTTCAACAAGGACGTGCGCGAAGTGACGCCGGCCGAAGCCGCCACGCTCGTCGGGATGATCCAGGCCCCGACCATGTATGATCCGCGCCGCCATCCGGAGGAGTGCAAGGCGCGGCGCGACACCGTGCTCGCAGTGATGCGCCGGGCGCGTGTGATCGACGATGCGCAATATGCCGAGGCGGTAAAGCAGCCGATGGTGACCGTGAAACCGCCGGGCCTGAGGCGCGCGCCGTACTTTACGGATTACGTCACGGCGCAGGTGAACAGGCTTGCCCCCGTGAATGGCCATCTGGCGGGGCTCAAGGTCTTCACCACGCTCGAACCGGAGTTGCAGGCAGTCGCGAATCAGACGGTCGAGGAAAACCTCGAGGCGCTCGAGCGGCAGCATCCGCGGCTGCGCCGCGGGTCGCGCGAAAAACGGCTCGAGGGATCGCTGGTTGCAATCGACCCCCGCAGCGGCGCGATCCTCGCGCTGGTGGGCGGGCGCGACTATGCCGCGAGCCAGTTCAACCGCGCCGCGGACGCCGAGCGGCAGCCGGGCTCGGCCTTCAAACCGATCGTCTATCTCACCGCGCTTGATCCTGCGCTTTCGCCGCTCTCGCAACCCGTGACCCTCTCGACGATTTTGCCGGATCGCCCGATGTCGTTCGGCGGCTGGGCCCCTGCGGATTACGAGCGCACCTACCAGGGACAGGTGACGGTGGAACAGGCGCTGGCGGACTCGCTCAATATTCCGACGGCGTATCTTGGGAGCCTGCTCGGCACCGGGTCGATCATCCGCACTGCTCACGAGATGGGAATTCACGAGGATCTGCCCGGCTATCTGCCGATTTCGATCGGTGCGGGCGACATGACCCTGCTGGAATTGACCTCGACCTACCAGGTCTTTGCCGCGGAGGGAGTCGCGCGGCCGCCCTACGCGATCGCCTCGGTGGTCGACGCCAGGGGCCAGATCATCTTCGAACACCATGGAGAGCAGCAGCGGCTGATGAGCCATGCGATG
>DASPQS010000058.1:0-29432 GCA_035624865.1 Binataceae bacterium (SeqCode)
CGAACGCGGTCGTCAATTCCGCGATCATGGTTTCATTGAAGGCGTTGCGCAGTTCGGGGCGCGCCAGCCTGACCGTGGCGACGCGGGCCTCGGCCGTGAGGTGCAGCGTTTCGTATCGCATGGCCGGCTCCTTACATGCGGAACACGCCGAAGCGCGTGTCCTCGATCGGCGCGTTCATGGCCGCGGCCAGACCCAGGCCGAGCACGTCGCGGGTTTGCGCGGGATCGATCACACCGTCGTCCCACAGGCGCGCGCTGGCGTAGTAGCAACTCGATTCGAGTTCGTACTTGTCGAGGGTGGGACGCACGAATTCCGCCTGCTCGGCGGGCGACATCGCCCCGCCCTCGCGCGCAAGCTGGTCGAGCTTGACCGTGAGCAGCGTGTTAGCGGCCTGCTCCCCGCCCATCACGGAGATCTTCGCGTTCGGCCACATGAAGAGCAGGCGCGGCGAGTAGGCCCGCCCGCACATCCCGTAGTTGCCGGCACCGTTTGAGGCGCCGATGATCACGGTGAATTTCGGGACCTGCGCATTCGCAACGGCGTTGACCATCTTGGCGCCGTCCTTGGCAATACCGCCGTGCTCGTAGCGCTTGCCGACGATGAAGCCCGTGATGTTCTGGAGAAAGATCAGCGGGATGCGCCGCACGCAACACATCTGGATGAAGTGGGTGGCCTTGAGCGCGGATTCGCTGAAGAGCACGCCATTGTTGGCGATGATGCCGACGGGGTATCCGAATATGCGGGCGAAGCCGGTCACCAGTGTGGCGCCGTAGCGCGGCTTGAATTCATGCATCCGGCTGCCGTCGACGAGGCGGGCGATGACCTCGCGCACCTCGTAGGGGTGGCGCGGATCGGAGGAGATGATTCCATAGAGTTCGGCCGGATCGTAGTAGGGATCCTCGGGCGGGTCCTGGGGCAAAACGTCCTCGGCGCGGACGCGCGGACCCAGATTGGCGAAGACCGAACGTACGATCTCGAGGGCATGCTCGTCGTTGTCGGCGAGATGGTCGCTGACGCCCGAGATGCGGGTATGAACGTCGCCGCCACCGAGTTCTTCCGCGCTGACGACCTCGCCCGTCGCGGCCCGCACCAGCGGGGGACCGCCAAGGAAGATCGTGCCCTGCTCACGCACGATGATGCTCTCGTCGCACATGGCCGGGATATACGCGCCGCCAGCCGTGCATGAGCCCATCACGGCGGCGACCTGCGCGATACCCGCCGCGGACATCTTGGCCATGTTGTAAAAGATGCGGCCGAAATGCTCGCGATCGGGAAAGACTTCGGACTGGAGCGGCAGGAAGGCGCCGCCGGAATCGACCAGATAAACGCAGGGCAGGCGGTTCTCCATCGCCACTTCCTGCGCGCGCAGATGCTTCTTGACGGTGATCGGATAGTAGGTGCCGCCCTTGACGGTGGCGTCGTTGGCGACGATGACCGCTTCGCGGCCCTGGATGCGGGCAATCCCGGTGATGATGCTGGCGGCGGGCGGCGAGTCGCCATACATGCCGTGGGCGGCAAGAGCGGAGAGCTCGAGGAAGGGGGTTCCAGGGTCGAGCAGGCGCGCAACCCGGTCGCGGACGAGCAGTTTGCCGCGTTCGACGTGGCGCTTGCGGGCGTTCTCGGGACCGCCCTGACGGATATGCTCGATTTCGGCGCGTAGCTTGCCGGCCTGAGCCTCCATCGCCTCGCGGTTGCGTTTGAACTCGGGGCTTTGCGGGTTGACGCGCGACTCGATCCGTTCCATTGCGGCTGCCTCGTCCTGACGCCTTCACGATTTCCCTGATGTGCTGGCGGCGTGCTTAGGTTAGATATTAGCCTCAGCAAGAGAAACGGGCGATGCGCGAGCGCGATCTGAAAGCATTGGAATTTGACAAAGTCATCGCGTTGGTGACGGCGATGGCGGTGTCGGAGCCGGGGCGGGATGTGGTCGCGCAATCACGCCCGTCGACTGTTCCCACAGAGGTGCACGAGCGATTACGCGCAACCGCAGAGCTGGTGGATCTGCGGGCCCATTCGGGATCCGTCCCGATTGATGATTTTGCCGATCAGCGGGCGATGCTTCTGGCGGCCGCGCCGGAGGGTGCGGTTCTCAACGGCGAATCACTGGTCAGGATTCGTGATTTTGTGGTCGCGGCGCGCACCGCGGCGGCCTTTCTGCGCTCGCGCGTAGAGTCCCGACCGCATCTGGCAGTGATCGTGCAAAATCTCGTCGCACCGAAGGAACTCGCGGACGCGCTGCTCGGAGCACTGGCCGATGATGGCGGGCTGCTCGACGAGGCCAGCCCGGAATTGAAGCGTTTGCGCACGCGACTGCGCGACGAGCGGCTCGAGCTCGAGACGCGGCTGGCGCGATCGCTAAACGCCGCGGGGATGGAGCCGTTTGTTTCCGATTACCTGGTGACGGTACGCAATCGCCGGTTCGTGCTGCCGCTTAAGCTCAACTATGCGGAGCGGCTCGATGGAATCGTGCAGGACCGCTCCGTCTCGGGCGAAACGCTATTTGTCGAACCGATGTGGGCGGTCGAGCTGAACAACCGGCTGATGATGATCGAGCGCGAGGCCGAAGCGGAAGAGTACCGGTTGCTGATGAGGTTGAGCGCGATGGTGCGCGGGTACCTGCCCGAGCTGCGGATGACATATGAGGCGCTGATCGAGCTGGACGCACTCAATGCTCGGGCATGCTTCGCCGAGCGCTTTGGCGGGGTCGAACCCGAGATAACGCGGGGTGGAATCGAGCTCGTCGCGGCGCGCCATCCGCTGCTGGTCACGAGCGGACGCGAGGTGGTTCCGATCGATTTGCGGGTCGGCTCCGATCAGCACGGAATCGTGATTTCAGGACCCAACACCGGCGGAAAGACCGTGGCGCTCAAGACCCTCGGATTGATCGCGCTGATGGCGCAGGCAGGAATCCTGGTGCCTGCGGGCGAGGGATGCAGGTTGCCAGTCTTCCGATCGATCTTTGCCGATATTGGCGACGAACAGTCGATCGAGGCCAGCCTGTCAAGCTTCGCCGCGCATATCGTAAACATGACCGAGATAGTGAAATCGCTGGAAGAGCCGGCCCTGGTGATTCTCGACGAGCCGGGTGGAGGGACCGACCCCGTCGAGGGCGCGGCACTGGCGATTGCAATGATGGACTATCTGGCGGCGCGCGACTGTGTCGTAGCGGTGGCGACCCATTCGACCGCGGTCAAGCTCCATGCGTACTCCCGCGCCGGATTTGAAGCGGCGGCAGTGGACTTCGACCCGGAACATCTGACCCCGCTTTATCGTCTCAAAGCGCACACCATCGGCCAGAGCTATGGCGTTGCGGTAGCTCGCCGGCTGGGGCTGCCCGAGGAAATCGTCAGCGCGGCCGAGCGCGTGCTGCCAGCGGGCGCCAGCGAACTCGCCGAAGCCCTGCGGCGGCTCGAAGAAGAGCGGACACGCCTCAAGAACCAATTGGACCGGCTGCGCGAACGCGAGTATCAGCTTGCCGAACGTGAGCGGGAAGCTATCGCAACCGCCGAGCGGGCCCGCCAGCGAGCGGAGGCCGAGCGCGACCGTCTGCGCGGCGAGGGTTCACAGCTTCTGGAGGAGATGCGGCGCGAGGGATCCGCGGTGATGGCGGAACTAAAGGCGGGGGCCAAGAGCAGGCGCGACCTCGGCCAGACCCTGGCTGACGCGAGGACCCGGCTGGACCGGGTAGCGCCACCCGCCGCGGCATCTCAGGCGTCCGAGCCGGAGGAGCCGCTTAAGGTCGGAGACCAGGTTGAACTCGGCGATATCCGCGGCGAATTGATCGCGCTCGAGCAAGGACGAGCCGTCGTCGGGCGTGGCGGCTTGCGGATCGAGGTCGCGCCTGAACGATTGCGGCGGGCGCGCAAGGTACAGGCCACGCGCGAGCCCACCCACGTCGTAAGTATCGCGGGCAACGAACGGAGCGAAGTGAACCTGGTCGGCATGCGAACGGCGGAAGCGCTGCGCAGACTCGAGGAATTCCTCGATCAGGCTTATCTCACCAACCGCGCTGAAGTGAGGGTAATCCACGGCATAGGGTCGGGCGCTCTAAAGAAGGCGGTGCATGAATATCTGAGCAGCTCTCCCTATTGCGCGGGTTTCAGGCAGGCTGAACCCCATCGCGGCGGCGCCGGCGCAACCGTCGTGCAGCTCAATCAATAGGGTCTCGGCGGTCCCAGCCTCAGGGGAACAGTCCCTTTAGCTTTTCCACCGGGTTGAACGGAGTGGCCTGAGGAGTGGGCGATGCCGCGCCACCGCCGCCGCCAAACAAACCACCGAGTGCGCCGCCACCCTTCTTTTTGCCGAGCAACTCGCCGAGTTTGTTTGTAAGCGCATGCGAGGCCGCGCGCTGCGCCAGCACCGTAACGTCGGGAAGTACGGCGGGTTTGGGCAGTTGGCCGGTCACGCGCAGGGGAATTTCGACTTGGCCCTTGTCGTTCGCGAGATATTCGACGTTTTTCTTTGCCGCGATTAGTTCCTTGCTGAACGCCGGCGACATCAGAATGCGCGCGCCCAAGTCGATATTCTTGTCCATGTCGAACCATCCGTCACCAAGCAGCGAATAGTCGAGGGAAGTCACCGTCAGGTCGTGAGTGATGATGCGAGGGCCCTGAATCTGGAAAGCCAGCCTAGCCTGCTGGATGTCGGTGTCGTTGGACTTGAAGAGCTCCGGGTGGTTGTTCACGACGCTGGTAGGCACCAGCACGCCGATACCGGGGAGATTGTCAACCTTGTTGAGTGCCTGGGCGACGACATTAACGCCCACGAGCTTGCCATTGTTCAGAGCGCCGCCGCCGTTGCCACGGAGCGTCGGCTTAATTTGGTCAAAACCGGCGCCCGATCCGGCAACCTGGGCATTAGCCGTCAAATTTCCCCGAAGGGTTCCGGCGGCCTTAGACTTTTGCGCCTCAAGGGCCTTTCGTACGTCCACATTGTTGGCGTTGAGCTTAAGGTTGAAGGTTGGAGTGGTGCCAAGCGTCGCGACACCGGAGGCGGCGACCGAGCCATCGAAAGTGTTGAGTTTGAGCGAATCGATCGTAAGCCGATCACCGCTATAGGCGGCGGCGAGCGCGAAATCGTTGTACGGAACGTTGACCACCATCCCGGAGGCCGAAGTAACCTTGGTCGTGGCTGCTATCGCGTTGCCGTCGCGGCTCAACGTACCGTTGGAAGCGAGCTGGCTCAGCTGCTCGCCGAGGTCCTGGCGGCTGGGAACGAGTTCCCCGACTTTTAGGGTGTCGGCGCTGAACTGGTAGGTCGCCTTGAGAGGCTGAATAGATTGAGCCGCGGCCTCGAGCTTGGCGTGGCCGGAGCCAACGTTGAAGGTGAGCGGCCCCAGGTTGGCCGTATTACCTGCCATCTTGATCGTTCCGCTCAGATTTCCGACGGGTGGGACTTTGGCATTGGGGACTGCGACGTTGACGTTTGCCACGGTGACGGTGCCGGTGACCGACGGTTGCTTGCCCGCGAGTTGCACGTTGGCGTGAATCGCGGCATTGCCGGTCGGGCTATACTTTTGCGCAGCGGTCAGGACTTTGGCGAGGCCGCCGAGGTCGAAATTGTTGCTGTCGAGACGCGCGGCGACCTTCCCGCCGTCAAGAGTGATGTCAGAGGCCTTCAGCTCGAGGCTCGCCAGCGTGAGGTTCGCAAGCCTGACGCCAACCTTGCCATTTTCGCGGGCGCCGGTGGCGTCGAACTTGAAAGGCACGCCAGAAGGTTTGTCGAGGATTCCGCTGTAAGCGACCGCGTTCCCGGTGAGGTCGCTGCCCGCGTCGAACCTGATCGCGTTGAGGGTGCCGTCGGCCTTGGCGTTTACGAGGAGTGGTCCGGAGATCGAGAGCGCGGGAGGGATAGCACGCGTCAATTGAGCTATGGATTTGAGCTGGGTCAGCGCGAGCGGACCGACCGCCGCAGTGAGCTTGAGCGGAATCGCGTTGACGTTGAGCGCGCCGTCATGCAGCAGCGGACCTACCTGGCCCGAAACGTCGAGGTTCTTCTGATCGCCTAATGCCGCCAGAGTCAGTGCAACGTCGAAAGGCGAGTTGACACTGAAATTGTCAACAGCGAGGTTGAGGGCGTTGATCGAAATAGGGGAGCCACCGGCCTGCCGGTCCTCGTAGAAAAGCCGTGCATTTTTGATCCTGAGGCTCTTGACGGTCAGCGCGGCAAGGCCCGCTGCCCCACCGCGCTCGCCTGACGGCGCCTCAGAGGGCGGCTTGGCCTCCTCCTTGGGTTTCTTCGCGATAGTGCTCGCATTCAACAGGCCCGCACGGTCGCGGATTAAACGGATTTGCGGGGAATCCAAGATCAGGCTGGTGACTTTAACCGACTTCGCCAGCAACGGCACGAACTCGACCTGGAGGTAGACGTCATTGGCCTGAAGAAATGGCAGTTGGGAAAAAGCGGGGTCGTCGGCGATTTTGACGCCGCTCACGTCCATCATCACACCCCATCCGATGTGAGCCTTGATTTGTTTGGCCTCGACCGGCCGACCGACCGAGTCACTTGCGATCTTGAGAATTCGTTCGCGATTGGCGGCGATAATCGAATCGAGATTCAGGGCAGCATAAAAGACAAGGGCGGCGAGGATAGCGATGATAACGCCGACGACCGCGCCTGTGATGAGGATGAACTTTCGCATCGGAGTCCCTTGTCGCGTGTGCTTGCGAGCCGTGGCAAGTGCGAAACCAAACGGTCAACGCCGCTGGGGAGCGTCTTCTACATTTCTTTTGTTTTGTTGCTCTGGTCAAGCGCGCCAAGGAGCGAGCCAATCTCCCGATGAAAGAGCGCGGCTAGCTGACGCTCATAATCGTCAAGCGATTTTATTCCCACACGGCGCATGCCGGCGATATTGATCGTCGATGGATGCATCAGTGGAATCACGCGGATACCATCGCGACTGCGGCAAACAGAGCCGTGAACGTTCGACAGCTTGACCGAAGCGCCCAGCAAGGCCGAGGCGGCCCGGGCTCCGAAGGCAAAGACCACGCTTGGGCGAGCAATCTCGAGCTCTCGGGTCAGGTGGCGCGTTACGCAGGTCGCGGTCTCTCGTGCGGTCGGCGAACGGTTGGCTCCGGTGGCGGACACTGGCCAGCACTTAACCGTGTCGCTGAAGTAAAGAATCTCCTCCGGCTCGAGTTGGCGCGGCGCTATCGCACGAGCAACGGCGCGGCGCACTGTGAGATTGCGTGGATTGGAAAAGGGGCGGCGGTTGTCGAGCGAGACCCGTCCGGGAGCTTCGCCGAGAATCATGATACGAAAGCGCGCGGTTCCACGGGCAGTCGGCGGGAATTTGCGCCATGGCGCAATAGTCGGGCATACGCGGCAGCCCATCGTGGAGCGCCAAAAGCTGGCAAGGTCCGCCTGGGAGGGCAGGCCAGACGAACGCGTTGGATCTTTCGGGGCAGGGGGCAACGTGTGGATAGTTCGACGGCGCGGAGCAGTCCGCTTTATGGTTTCGCGATACTGCATCGCGTTAGAATTAGCGTACACGAGCATCGACGAAAATGGCGAAGAAGCGCAAATCGGTTCGGCGCAACGAAGAGCATCGGACGCGCGAATCCAAGGTCGTTTTCAATTCGCCATTCAAAGACCTCAAAAAGTTGCTGCAAGAGCATAAAGCGTCTGTTCCGCCGATTTCTCAACCGCGGCCTGCCACAGCAACTCGAGGGTCAGCGTCACCGAATGCAACTGCGATCGCGCCGGCGGACGAGGAGGCGATATTTCGGGAGGCATTCGAAGGGGTGCGCCCGCTGGTGGGCGCTCGGGCGGCTCGGATAGCCGTCGAGCCGCCAATCACCCGCAATATCGTGAGCGAAGATGCCGAAGTGCTGGCGCAGCTATCCGACCTGGTTTCGGGAGTTGGAAATTTCGAATTGACGGAGACCGAGGAGTACGTCGAGGGGATGCGCGTCGGCCTTGACCCTCGGCTGGTAACGCGACTGCGACGCGGCGAATTCTCGGTGCAGGCGCATATCGACCTTCACGGCATGACCCAACCAGACGCGAAGCAGGCGCTGACGCAATTCATCCTGGATTCGGTGAGAAAAGGTCATCGCGCGGTGTTGGTTGTGCATGGGCGCGGGTTGCGTTCGCCCGGCGGACAGCCGGTATTGAAGCATGCGACCGCGCAGTGGCTTTCGCATGGGACGATCGGCGGCTACGTGCTCGCGTTCACAACGGCGCAGTCCTACGACGGCGGAGCGGGAGCGGTTTGGGTGTTGCTCAAGCGGGAGCGGCAGCGCGCGAAGTTCGACGTGCTGCAAGGCGCCAAGCGGCGCGATTGAAGGAAAAAAAACGGGGCCCATGCGGGCCCCGTCGTCGCGAATGATCCGGTTTGGCCCTCAGACCTTAAGCTGGAGCAGGAACGAAACAAGCAGCGCGTAGAGGCTCAGGGATTCGACAAAGGCGAGTCCGATAATCATCGGACCGAAGAGCGTGTTGGCGCTATTGGGATTGCGCCCGATCGATTCCATGGCGGAAGCGGCAAGCTTACCCTGACCCATGCCGCATCCGAGAGCAGCGATACCGATGCCGAGGCCAGAGCCCAGGGCGATCAGTCCCGCGCGTAGACCGCTGCCCGGGGCCGCCGCTGCGGCGCCCTCCTGCGCCATCGCGATCAGCGGCGAAGCGAGCAACATCGCAGCTGCTAGCGTCAGGAACATCCAAGTCCGTCTAACCATTTCCAATCCTCCTTGGTTTGCCGCGCCGTCGCCGGGCCCAGGCTATTTAACCTCTCCTCTATCCTCTTCCACCCTTCGGCCGGACCGAAGCCCCGGTCGCGGAATTACGCGAAATTCATAAGCCATTGTGGCAGTTCAGAAAGGTGCGGGCGCCGCCCTAGTGCTCTGCGGCGGCCAGTCTGACGTAGGTGATCGCCAACAGAACGAAAACCGCAGCCTGCACCACGCATACGAGCAGCCCGAGTGCGTAGAAGGGCAGCGGAAAAATCAGGTAGGTTAGTCCAGTGAAGAGTTGCATCACCTGATGGTCGGCGAACATGTTGGCAAAGAGACGGATGCCGAGCGAGAACGGTCGTGCCAGGTTGTCGGCGATTTCGATCGGCAGCATCAGTGGCGTCAGAATCAGCATCGGCCCGAGAAAGTGCTTCAGGTAGCCGATTCCGTGAGCCTTGAATCCCTGGGCAAGATAGTAGGCGAAGCATATCGTGCCGAGGGCGAAGGTAAGATCAGTGTCGCTGGTTGGCGGCTCCATGCCGGGGATGAGGCCGAACACGTTGGCAGCAAGGATGAAAATGAACAGAGTGCCGAAGAATGGTACAAATTTGCGTGTTCCGTGGCCGCCCAGGAAATAGCTGACCATCCCGTCCATTGCCTCGGCCAGCGCTTCGGCGATTGAACGTAGAGTAATCCCTTGATCGGGCAGCATCGGATCGGCAGCGCGGGCAAGAGCCGCGCGCGCGGCAAGGGCGAACAGGAGCAGAATCGCCATCACGATCCATGTGCCGAGCAGTACTGGAGGGATCCTTCCGGCGGCCAAAAGATCTATGAAACTGACTGGACGCTGCAAAGCTAAGCTCCTCCGACGCCGGTAATCCCGGGCGCCGGCCGCGCCGAAGCGCGCCATGCTTCAATAAAGATAGCGGCGAACTGAGTCAAGATGCCAGCCAGGAACCCCGGTATGTTGATTCTGCCCGAATCGACGATCAGGTAGACGGCAGCGATCACGAAAAACAACTTGAGTGGGGGCAGGAGCATGCCAGCGGCGCTGGGACCCCCGCTGTTGCGCGCGGAGGCCAGCAGAAACCGTCCGACCAGCGCCAACAGGTAAAAATTCACGATCATGACCGCGGCGCCCATAATGCTTGCGAGCGCGGCGGCGGCGGAGACGAATTCGAGGAGCGTCGCGGCGGTCAGAACCGTAAGGATTAGGGTGGTCCGCTGAATCGCAGTGATGGTCGGAATGGCGAAGAGCATCGGCCTTAGAGATTCTTTTGAATGTCCCGAACCCCCAGGATCAGCCGGTAGAAGCCGAGAAAAATTCCGCCCAAGAGGAAGAGGACCGACAGCCAGGCCCTGTGGAAGTACTTGTAGGCGAAATAGCCGGCAATCGCCCCGCCGAAAATCGGGGAAACCAACTCACTTGCGATTACGAAGTAACGCGCCAGATTGGACGGCGTCTCTGATGCGGCCATAGCTGCCAGCAAGATTCCATCAGGATTTCATAGCAGCGGCAAGTGAGCCGCGGGCGGCGGCGACGCTAGCATCGAGGTCCGCATCGCTGTGCGCAAGTGAAACAAACATCGCTTCGAACTGCGACGGAGGCAGATAGATGCCGCGCTCGAGCATCGCGTGAAAGAACCTGGCGAACGCAGCGAGATCCGCCCGCCGCGCCTGGTCAGCGTCCCGTACACTATCCACCCCAAGGAACAGCGTCAGCAGCGAACCGCAGCGGTTAAGACAGAAGGGCTGTGCGAACCCCTTGAATGCGCCGCGAAGGCCGTTTTCGAGTCGTGCACCCGCGGCTTCCAGTCTCTCGTAGGTTCCCGCCCGGGCGAGAATTTTGAGCGTCTCGAGACCGGCGCGCACAGATAGCGGGTTGCCCGACAATGTCCCGGCCTGATACACGGGGCCCACCGGCGCCAGCAAATCCATCAATTCGGCGCGGCCGGCGACGGCACCGATCGGCATCCCGCCCCCGATAATTTTTCCGAGCATCACCAGGTCGGGCTTCGCGCCCAACGCTTCGTAGGCAGCACCAAAGCGCAGGCGGAAGCCGCTTATAACCTCATCGCAGATCAGGAGCGCACCGTGGCGATGCACAATCTCGCTCAACTGCGACAGGAACCCCGGCGCCGGCGGTATGACTCCCATATTTGCCGCGACCGGCTCGACGATGACCGCGGCGATCGTCTGCGGGACTGCGGAAAAATAGCGTTCAACCGCTTCAAGAGAATTATAGGCGGCGACCCTGGTGAGCGAAGCGAGTGCTTCGGGGATGCCGGCACTGTCGGGTACCGCGAGAGTCATCGCCCCCGAGCCGGCGCGGACCAGCAGGGAATCGCTATGACCATGATAGCAGCCATCGAATTTGATGATCGCCGGACGTCCAGTGGCTGCGCGCGCGATCCTGAGCGCGGTCATCCCGGCTTCGGTTCCAGAGCTCACCAGGCGGACTTTTTCGGCGACCGGAATCGCAGCGCTGATTCGTTCGGCCAGTTCGACTTCGAGTTCGGTGGGCGCACCATAGGAAAGTCCCCGCTGCGCCTGCTCAGCAAGAGCTGCGGCGACAACAGGGTGCGAATGACCGAGAATCGCGGGACCGTAGGAGCCAACATAGTCGATGAAACGGTTGCCATCGGCGTCGAAGATGTATGCGCCCTCCGAGCGTGCGACGAACAGCGGCGAGCCGCCCACCGCCTTCCAGGCTCGGACGGGAGAGTTGACCGCTCCAGGAATTCTTTTTTCGGCGCGATCGAAAAGTGCGTTAGAATTATTTTTTGAGGTCGACATCGCTCGCGGTTCTGGTCGGTAACATCCCACTCGCGTTTAAGTCAAACGCATGGAGGTGCGGCGGGCGTTGCAAATCGCATTGGCGCATGATGGCTCTGGAAGCCGAAGCACTGGCGTTAAGAAGATCATGAGCGAGTCAAGAATCTTTGCGTGCTGGCGCGGCAAAAAAAATCGTTCGCACCGCCGACCACCGCGTGAAAAAAAATTTGATGGAAAATCGCGGGCTTCGCACCATGTCATACCGTTACTCTTGAACCAACCCGCAAAAGAAATTATCTGCTTACCTTCATCGTCGCGTCGTTGTGCTCAGCGGGGGATCCACGGGCTGCGCGGCGGCGAGTTCGTTGCGGTCAGCGAAACACAAACTCGATTCTTCAACCATCGCCAGTGCAGTAATGGTGCGCTTGCCTATTGATGGATGAGATCGAGTTGTCAGGGACTTGGAGCGTTCTTCAGCTTCCGGTTTGAGTGACGGAGAAGGTTATCAACAGATGTGGATAACGTTGTGAGTAATTCGGCTTTGATTCGTTCCAATTCACAATCGCGCCATCAGGCGGGCGGGTCCATTGAAACGGAGGGGCAAGGGATGGACGATGTCTGGCAAAAAGCAACAGACCGTATGCGCAATGATTTGGGTCCGGTGGGCTACGAAACCTGGATCGGGCCGCTCAACTTCCTTGGTTTGCAAAACGGGCTAGCGCTGGTCGAGGCGCCCAATCGATTTTTTCGCGACTGGGTGCATGACCGCTACCTGGATCTGATGCGCAAATCGCTCGCAGCCGAGGCCGGAGAACGAGTTGAAATCAAGTTAACCGTAGGCAAGGAGGGTAATGGCAACGGTCATAGCAACGGCCACACGAACGGTCACTCCAGCAATCTAAAGGCAGCGCTCCCGGTGGGGACGCCATCCTCGCCGTTGACTCAGGGCGAGCCGCAGCGGCGCGGTCTGCATCCGCAGCTCAATCCACGCTACACGTTTGACGAATTCGTAGTAGGGTCGAGCAACCAGTTCGCGCATGCGGCTGCGCTGGCAGTCGCGAACCAACCTGGCGAGAAGTACAACCCGTTATTTATTTATGGCGGCGTCGGTCTGGGCAAAACTCATCTTGCCACTGCGATCGGACATCATCTCTACGCGGCGGGTCCGCGTCCACGCAAAGTTCTGCTGATGCCGGCTGAAATCTTCATGAACGAGCTAATCAGCTCGTTGCGCCGGGATCGGATGGGTGACTTCAAGGAGAAGTTTCGCAGGGTCGACGCCTTGATTCTGGACGACGTTCAATTCCTGGCCGGGCGTGAACGCACGCAGGAAGAATTCTTCCACACCTTCAACTCACTTCATTCGGAACGTCACCAGATCGTACTGACCTCAGACAAGATGCCGCGCGAGATCGCGGGCCTGGAAGAGCGGCTGCGCAACCGTTTCGAGTCTGGACTGATCGCCGATATCGCGGCACCAGACCTCGAAACCCGGGTTGCGATCGTGCAGAAGAAAGCAACGCTCGAGAGCCTTTTGCTGCCGCCAGACGTTGCACTCTACATCGCGCAACACGTTTCCTCCAATGTGCGCGAGCTGGAAGGATGCCTGACGCGGCTTGCGGCGCTCGCTTCCATGAGTCGCTCGCCGATCACGGTGGATTTTGCACGCCAGGCGCTGCGCGACCTGATTCGGACGCATGAGCTGAAGCCGGATATCGAGGTGATCCAGAAGATCGTTTCCGACTTCTTCCATATCCGCCTCGCCGACCTTAAATCGAAAAAACGGACGCAGCACATCGCGTTTTGCAGGCAAGTCGCGATGTACCTGTGCAGGAAAATGACGGACAGTTCATTTCCGACAATTGGAGAACATTTTGGCCGCGACCACTCAACCGTTATTCACGCCTTCAACCTGATTCATCGGCGAATCAGCAACGACTCGGCGTTCCGGTTTTCCATCGAGAAGATCGAGCGGGAACTCAAGACCGCTCATGCGAATGCGGCATGATGATGTGCGATGTTGTGGAGAAGTTCGGGACAACTCGGGATTGTCGACACTCTGACTGCCGTACGACAGGTGACCGGGTCCGAACGCGTCGCGATAATCACAGGTTGTACACCGTCGATTATCATGCAATGACAGAGACTTAGGGCGTAACTTAACAAATACACACCCCTTACTATGACTTCTGTAGCTTTCTCTTTTAGAGATCAGATCCCTGATCAGAAGTAGCTGGGGTGGCGTAGAGGATCCATGGAACTTCAGGTCGAGCGTGTCTCACTTTTGAACAGCCTCTCGATGGTGCAAGGGATCGTCGAGCGTCGCAATACCGTACCTATTCTCGGCCACGTGCTGCTTGAGCCAAACGGAACCAAACTGAAGTTATCGGCTACTGATCTCGAAGTAGGAATCCGCACGGAAGTTCCCTGCGAACCGGTTGGAAAAGACCCACTCACGCTTAATGCTCGTAAACTTTTTGAAATCGTACGCGAGGCGGAAGGTGACAAGGTCGCGCTCAAGTCGCTTGACAACGACTGGGTCGAAATCAAGTGTGGGCGCGCGCGCTTCAAGATGATCGGACTCGATCCGCGGAGCTTTCCGGCGATGCCGTCGAAAAGCACACAAGGCGGCGAGGGGACGCGTAAGCCCGCCAAGGCTGAGCTTAAAGTCGCCGCCGCTATTTTAGGCGGAATGATCGACAAGACCATCTTCGCAGTCAGCCCAGACGAAGCGCGGTATAATCTAAGCGGTGTTTTCGTCGAATCACCCGGACCAGGATCGCTACGAATGGTAGCGACCGATGGGCACCGGTTGGCCTTGGTCGATCGCGAAGTGCCCGGCTTCAGCATGCAAGGCGGGACGATTATTCCGCGTAAGGGCATGGCGGAGCTAAGGAAGTTGCTCGAACAGGCGGGTGATGCGGAGGTTGAGTTGGTGATCGACGGCCAGTTGGCCTGGCTTCGGCGTGGTCCTACCGAAGTCTCGATGCGTTTGGTCGAGGGCGAATTCCCGGATTACCGAGGAGTTGTGCCAAAGGATTCGCGTTACCATATCACTGTGGTCCGGGAAGCTCTGGCAAGTGCGATTAAGCGCGCCGCAATTTTTTCAAACGAGCGCTATCACGGTGTCAAACTTACCTTCGCGGCCGGCTCGTTGACGGTTTCTTCAACCAGCCCGGAGATGGGCGAGGCCAGCGAAACGATGGACGTTGACTTCAAAGGCGACGAATTTTCGGTGGGCTTCAATGCCTCATACCTGCAACAGGTGTTAGGCGTGCTGGAGGCGGAGAGCGAAGCGGTGCTTGGCTTGAGTGATGAGGTAAGTCCTGGTGTCGTTACGACGCCAGCAGACAGTGGCTATCAGTACGTGGTCATGCCGATGCGCCTTTGAGGCGGAACCTTTTGAGCCAGCGGTTTGACCTTAACGAGCACCATCGCGTTTAGCCGGTGCTCTTTAGGATCCCAGGGATAAACTGGCTCACTTGCGGCAACGACCACTGGCAGCCCGAGTTGCTCGAGATCGCGCCGTCGGACCACAATCCAGCGTACGCTGCCGCCCGCAACGGCCGCCGACAGATCGGCAAGTCTTTCATATTCCGGAACAGGTTCAGGTAGTGCGAGGTAGAAGAGCGGGCCCTGGTTCTTGAAAAAGGCAAGTTCTGAAGGCCGCTCGGCGGTGAATTGACGCACCTGCTGCGCGAATTTCTTCTCGCCGCGCCAAGCGTCACCAGCGGGCAGCGCAAACACGAAAAGATAGAACATGAAGAGATAAGCGGCCAATCCGCTCGAGACCATCACGCGCATCGAATTCAAATTGCGCAGCGACCAGCCAACTGCGAGGAGCGAGAAGATCCAATACACTGCGAGCATTGGTTGATCAGGCACGTCTGGAAGTTGGTTATAGGGCGCGGGCAGGAAACGGTGGGGCGGGAGGAACGCCAGTCCGGAAATTGCGACGGCGGCAACGATCACGCCATAGCCAAGCTTAAGCAGCCGTCTCGGCCATTTCAGAAGTGCTTCTGACGGTTCTGCCAGGACACGAGCGACCAAGATCGTCGCCGCGGGAAGAATCGGCAGGAGGTAGTAGCTGCGGCGCGAACCCGAGAGAGTAAAGAAGATAAACGTTGACCAGAAGAAGACCAGTGTGAAGCGATCGCTGCGTCTGCGATCGTGGTTGAGACGCTGTCGGCCGTGCATTTGAATAAGGGCAGCCGGCAGAAAAGCCGACCACGGCGCCATCAAAGCAAAAATCACGTAAACGTACAGGTAGACCGGACCGCGATGGTCAAACGGTTCGAAGAACCGTTCAACATTTTCACGATAGACCATTTGCAGGCCGGTGCCCGAACCGGTTTCGGCGTGCGAAATTGCAAATGGGGCGTAGTAGACGAGACCAGCTACAGCGACCGCAACAAGCGTCCACCAGTTGAAAAACCAGCGATTGCGCTTAACTAACCATCGAAGCCGAGCTGCCAGCGAGCCGTGCAGCGTGCCTCCTGCGAGCTCTTTCCATCCGTCGGCGAGACATGAATAAGAGCCGATGACGAGTATCGGCAGGACGAAGCCAAGCAGGCCCTTGGTCAGCGAGGTTACCGCCATAGTCAGCCAGATTGCGACGATCCATAATCGTGGCGGCCGGTTTTCTTGATGCAGAAAGAGAGCGATGACGGCCAGTTCGCCGGCAACCGTCTCGACGTCGGCCGAGGCGTGACGCGAGAAGAAGACGAAGCTGAAACTGGTCGCGAGGATGAGTCCGGCAATTGCGCCAGTCTGCGGATTGTACAGACGGCGGCCGAGAACGACCACAAGGACAACGCTCAGAACGCCCGCGACAGCCGATGGAATCCGAGCTGCCGCCTCGTCCATCGAGCCCGTGAGCCACGTCGCCGCGACCACCAGCCAATAAGATCCTAGCGGCTTGTCGTAGTAGACCCTGCCGTTGATCGTAGGCCAAAAATAGTTGTGAGAGACGATCATCTCACGAGCAATCTCGCCCCATCGAAACTCTGAAGACCAGAGCGCGCGGGCTCCCAAGCGTGCGAAGAAAAGCGCCGCTGTCAGTCCGATCACGACGACCGCCATCCACTGCCATCGTCTGGTGGGGGCGTTGATCAGTCGAACCGAATGTCCTTCAGAAGGGTGAATTGATGCTGCGCGATCCATCAGAGAAAGAGTCGCAATCAGGAACCGGCTTAGCAAGCAGGGGCTGGTGGGAAGGTGAAGCGAAGCCGGCGATCGTGACGATTACGGGCTACGAATGATCCTTCGAGCGCGAAGTTCGGCGATTTTTGCCGCGGTGTAGCCCAGATAGTGCCCGAGGATCTCCTCGGTATGCTCGCCAAGAAGCGGCGCTGCGTGATCGACCCTGGCGGGCGTAGCTGAGAAGTGCGCGAGGATTCCGCTCTGGTTCAGGCTACCCCATTTCGAGTGGTGCAGATTGATCAGCAACTCATTTGCAATGACCTGCGGTTCGGAGAAAAGATCACCAAAACGATGCACCGGCGCTGCGGCAACGCCGACTCGCCGCAGGGCGGCGAGTACATGATCGCGTGCCACGCCGGCGAAATACCCTGCCAGCGCACCCGCGAGCCTTCCTTCGCTTGGCTCGCGTCGATGCGCCTTATGAGATCATAGGTTGCATCACGATCTGACGCTGAGTTGGGATTGGCGATGACCGAACGTTTGCTTCGGTTGAGGACGTGAAAATGCGGGGTACCGCGACTGCGGGATCCTCCTCGCGGTTCGATCTTGATGGCATTGGCACCCTGCTCAGCGAGCAACATGGCGGCGTATTCTGCTCCGTGATGCGAACTGAACTCGACGACGTTTACTTCTTGCAGCGCTTTGGTCATTCGGAGGCGGTACCCGGAGTCAAAGCCCGTTGTGATGCGATCGAGCCGGTTTCACGCGCGATTGAGCTAAAATACCGCCCGATTTGTTCGCGATTTTGATCGAGCAGCCCGGTGAAGGCAAGGAACCGACGGCACCGAGATGTCGTCCGTTCCACCGGGTGAACGAGTGCGGGCGGCGAGGAGGTCGGACCGAGATTCAATGCTGGCGCAACTCAAAGGTAATCTCGATGTAACCTGCCGAAACTAGACTGTTCAGCCGCAATTGGCATCCTAGGAATTCCGTGACCGGAGGAGGAGATCGGTCCTTGAAAAAGCTGCTTCAAATCTTCGCCCTGATGGCGTGTCTGTTCTTGTATGGCAACGCCCACGCTCAACTTTTGATCAATGGTGCTGGTGCTACCTTTCCCTATCCGATTTATTCGAAATGGTTCGATGAGTACACCAAGGTCGATCCGTCGGTGCGATTCAATTACCAATCGATTGGCTCCGGCGGTGGAATCATGATGCTGCGCAACCAGACGGTCGATATCGGCGCTAGCGACGCCCCCCTCAACGACGAGCAATTGAAACAGATGCCCGCTCCGGTGTTCCACTTCCCATCCGTGATGGGCGCTGACGTCATCGCGTACAACCTGCCTGATGTGAAGCAGAAGCTCCGTTTTACCGGCCCTGTCATCGCCGACATCTTCTTGGGCAAAGTCGTAAAGTGGAGCGATCCTGAAATCGCGCAACTCAATCCGGGAATTAAGTTGCCCGACGACCCTATTGTGACCTGTCACCGCTCCGACGGCAGCGGGACGACCTATATTTTCGCCGACTATCTCTCGAAGGTGAGCCCTGAATGGGCCAAGAAGGTGGGTAAGGGAACTTCGCTCAAGTGGCCGGTGGGATTGGGGGGCAAGGGCAACGAGGGCGTGACCGGTCTGGTCCAGCAGACCCCCGGGGCAATTGGATACATCGAACTTATCTATGCTCTGACCAACAATATCCCGTACGCGATCATCCAGAATCACGACGGCAACTGGGTCAACGCGAGCCTCCCCGGTGTTACTGCCGCGGCGGCTGGCGCCGTGGCCAACATGCCCGCGGATTTTCGGGTGTCCATCACTAACGCCCCCGGTGCCGACGCTTATCCGATTTCCTCCTTTACGTATCTGCTCGTCTACAAGGAGCAGAAGGATAGGACCAAGGGCGAGGCAATTGTGAAGTTCCTCAAATGGGCGCTCAGCGACGGCCAGAAGTATACAAGCGCACTTTCGTACGGAGCCATCGCGCCGCCAATAGTGAAACGAGAGCTCGCACAGGTCGATCAGATCAGTATTCCCGCCAACTGATTGAGCCGCTCGGCCCGATCCTGAAGCGCGCCGTCCCTCAAGCGAGTGGACGGCGCGTCCTTTTGTGCAGTGCTCACACTCGGGGCAACAAATCTCCATAATAGAGCTATGCTGGCCAGCCGGAATACAATCGATTCCAGCATGAACCACGATTCGCAGTGGTGCCAGTATGATAGTCGCGATTGGCTCAGGCGGATCGCCTGGCTTGCGCTTTGGTTTGCGCTGACACCCCTGATACTGCTGCCGATGCGACTCGGGGCGGCATTGGCGCAGGATTACATGGTTGATCGCGTGGCCAGTGACGAACTGAGCGACTTTCTGCGCAAGAATCGGCTGCCCCTGGTCGGTGCCCAGGTGCTCAAAGCGCCGGACGGCCACGAGCGACTCATGCTCTACGGCTTTGTCGCCACCGATTTCGGCAAGGGTGATGCGGAGAAAAAGGCTCTCGCACACCTCGGCGGCAGCGGGATCGTGGTCGAGAACCGGATCGTCGTCCGTCCTGAGATCGGAAAGCTCAAGTCCCATCGGAGCCCGCCGGCGGCGAGCGGTGCGCCGGCATCGGATTCCGGGAATCTATCGTTCGACCGCGTCATAGACGATATTCAGCGATTTGGCGTAAAGAGTCCACCCGGGGAGGACGAACTGGGCGTGCCGTAAACTTGCCGGCTCGTGGGTCGTTGTCGCGCCGGCGTGCTATAATCGCTGTTCCAGTGACTGACCGCGTAATCGTTCTCAAGAATGCGCCAACCGAAGCCGGCGAACACAGCTTCCGGATCCGCTACGCCGACCTTCTGAACGCGCAGCAGCTCTCCGCCGTAGTTCATCGCGAGGGTCCGCTGCTGGTGGTGGCTGGCGCGGGTTCCGGTAAGACCCGGACGCTCATCTACCGGGTGGCGCGCCTGATCGAAAGCGGAGTGCCGCCGGGGGCGATCCTGCTGCTCACCTTCACGCGGCGTGCGGCGCAGGAGATGCTCCGGCGGGTCGAGCAACTGGTTGGCGAGCGCGGTAGCGAGGTCGCGGGCGGTACCTTCCATTCGTTTGCCAATCTCGTGTTGCGCCGCTTCGGGACCCCGATCGGCCTCAAACCCAACTTCACCATCCTCGACCGCTCCGACATGGAGGACGTAGTAAACCTGCTGCGCACGCGGATGGGGCTGGGATCGAAGGATCGGCGCTTCCCGAAGAAGGGAACGATTGCCGAAGCAATTAGCATGGCGCGCAACAAAAATCGCGCCCTCAAGGCCGAGCTCGAGGTCGACTTTCCTCATCTGCTCGAACACGAACGCGAGATTCTCGCGATCGCCGAGAAGTATGAAGAGTACAAGCGCGAGCGCGCCTTGCTCGACTACGACGATTTGCTCTATCGCCTGGCCGAGCTCCTGAGCGCCAACCAGGCTGTGCGCGAACGCCTCTCGAGTAGTTACCGCTACATCATGATCGACGAGTACCAGGACACCAACGTGATCCAGGCCGAGTTGGTGCGGATGCTTGCGGCGGCGCATCGCAACGTGATGGCGGTAGGTGATGACGCCCAATCGATCTATTCGTTTCGCGGTGCGAACTTCCGCAATATCATGGATTTTCCAGGGCTTTTTCCTGAGACCCGCGTGATCAAGCTCGAGGAGAATTACCGCTCCTTCCAGGGAATTCTCGATGTCGCCAACGAGGTGATCTCGCGCGCCAGCGAAAAATACACCAAGGCCCTCTTCACCCAGCGCCGCGGCGAGATTCGCCCGCTCCTGGTGCGCGCGGCCGACGAGCACATGCAGTCGCGTTTCGTTGCGCAGCGCATCCTGGAATTGCGCGAGGACGGGGTCAACCTCGGCGAGATCGCGGTGCTGTTCCGTTCCAGCTTCCATTCGTTCGATCTTGAACTCGAGCTGCAGCGTCGCGACATTCCTTTCGTCAAGCGCGGCGGCTTCAAGTTTATTGAAACCGCTCATATCAAGGACGCCCTGGCGCATCTGCGGGTCATCGCGAATCCGGCCGATGCGGTCTCATGGCTCCGCACGCTCGTGCTCATCGGCGGGATCGGCAACCGCCGAGCCGAGCGGCTGATTGAGGAAATCGTGAATTCGTCTGACCCCGAACGAACGCTGGCCGTGAGTGCGGCGCAGTTTGGCGGACGCGCGCAAACCGCCGCCGCCGGATGCATGCGCTTGGCCACTTTGTTGCAAGGTCTGCGCGCTGGCTCGGGCCGGCCCGCCGAGCAACTCGCCGCCGTTCTCGATTACTATCTACCGATCATGCGCGAGGCCTACCCCGACGATTATCCCAAGCGCGAGCGCGATCTCGAGCATTTCCAGAATCTCTCCGAACGCTACCGCGGCCTTGAGTCGATGCTCGCCGACATGGCGCTCGAGCCGCCAACGGACTCGATCGGCGATATCCTCGCAGTCGAACCCGAGGAGGGTTACGTCACCCTCAGCACGATCCATTCGGCCAAGGGTCTCGAATGGCGGGTGGTGTTTCTGATCTGGGCTGCCGACGGACGCTTCCCCGGGCCCATGAGCGTGGGAACCGACGAGTTGGAGGAGGAACGTCGGCTGATGTACGTCGCCAGTACCAGGGCGCGCGACGAACTTTACATCTCGTACCCGATCTACATGTTCGACCGCAGCATGGGGCATGTGATGGGCCGGGTTTCACGTTTCCTCGAGGATTTGGATCCCAAGGTGCTGCCGACCGCGATGCTCCAGGAGGCCGGGGACGACCCGGCTTAGTGCGTGGAAGATTCCCGCTGACCAACCCCGGCACCGATCGCCGGACAGCGGCTCTACTCGCCGGCGAGCGCGCCAGATTCTTTCAAAAGTGCTATTGAGAGCGGGAAAAGGAAACGGCGCACGCGGCCACTCGCTCCGGAGGATAATATGGAGCCGGTCTTGGTGATCGGATTCTGGGCAGTCATGTTCGTGGGCACGCATCTGCTCATTTCGTCCGCGCGCGTGCGGCCGGCGCTTGTCGCGGCGATCGGCGAGCAGCCCTATCGCGGAATATATTCCGTCGCGGCTTTCGCGACCTTCATTCCGCTGATTATAGTCTTCGCTCGCCACAAGCATGCCGGGCCGATGCTCTGGTACTTGCGCGACGATGCGCCGCTAAGAGGGCTGGCGTGGTTGATGATGCTGACGGCGCTGACATTTCTCGTTGCGGGCCTGATTAACCCGAGTCCGGGCGCGATCGGCGGGCCGGCGCAGGAGCGTCCCATAGGTGTCCTCAAGATTACGCGCCACCCGAGCTTCGTCGCTTTCACGTTGTTCGGAGCCGCCCACATGCTGATGAACGGATGGCTGGGCGACCTGCTTTTTTTCGGCAGCTTCCCCGCGCTTGGAATCCTTGGCGGGTTCCATCAGGACCGCCGGAAGCTGAGCGAGCTTGGCGAGGGCTATCGTAGATTCGCGGCGGAGACCTCGTTCCTTCCGGCAGCCGCCCTAATGAGTGGGCGTCAGCGCTGGTCGCGCGCAGACATGCCGTGGGCGGCGATCGGAATCGGCGCCGCCGCAACCATCCTGATCGTGATCCTTCACCCCTTTCTCTTTGGTGGGTCGCCCCTGGGATGACCCCGCGCTAGCGCCGGATTTCGTAAAGCACCGAGAACGCATCCTTGACCGGCAGGCGCTGGAAGCTTGAGAAGCCCGCACTGGCCACGAGCTCGCGCGCTTTGGGCTCGCCCATCAGCGCCCCGATGCCTGCGCCGCCCTGCGCAAGCGACACGGTCATGCAGTAGAGGGTGCTCGCCGAATACATCATCCGCCCCATCGGGTTGATATTGTCCTCCGGGCGGTTCGATACGTTCACCTCAACCATCAGGTAGGTGCCATCCGATTTGAGCGCGTTGCGGATCGATTTGAGCAGGCCGACCGGGTCGACCGAATCGTGGACCACGTCGAAGGTCGCAATAAAGTCGAACTGTTCAGCCGGCAGCCTGGTGCAATCGACCACATCGAACGTAACGCGGTCGGCGACGCCTGCCGCTTTCGCATTGGCACGTGCCCGTTCGACCGACCCCGGATGCGCGTCGTAGCCGAAGATGCGCGCTTTGGGGTATGCGGTCGCCAGCGCGATCACCGCGCGCCCGCTGCCGCATCCGACGTCCAATGCGGTCCCGCCGGCGTTGAGCCGTTCGACCACCTGGGGCATCGCAGGCATCCACTTGCGAATCAGCTGATGGCGGTACATGGGGGCGGATCCGCGCTCGATCGCCTCGAACACCTCGGGCGGATATTCGCTCTGCGGCAGGCCCCTGCCGCTGCGGAACGACTCCAGCAGCTTCGGAGCCATTCCAACTTCCGGCACCACCATCTGCATGAAGCCGCCCATGTAGAAGGGCGAGTCTTCGTTGGCAAGGATCATCGCGTTCTCGGGCGACATCGAGTAGCGCGAGGTCGCCGGATCGTAGCTGATGTACTTTGCGGCAGTCATCGCTCCGAGCCATTCGCGCAGATAGCGCTCGTTAAGCCCTGTGCGCTCGGCAAGTTCCAAGCTGGTCACCGCGCCGGTTCCGGCAAGCGCCTTGAAGATCCCGAGGCGGTCGCCGATATAGGTGAGGGCGCCCTGCATCGCCGCCCCGAGATCGTTCATCATCAAGCCGGCGAATTCCTTCACCTTGCCCCAGTCGATGCTCTTTTGCTCTTCAGCCATGGTTGGTCTTTCCGCCGTACTGGATTTCACCGCAGTGCTCGCTCGTCGAGTCGCTGACTCGGAGCGCGAACAAACACGGCTTCCTTTCCACTAGCAGGTTTCGGTCGCGCTCGGCTACTTCGCCGGCTTGGCGGCGGAATCGGCAAACATATCCCGCTGGGCCGAGGATTCTTCGGCCGGCGCTTCCAGTTCCTTCGGTTCGAACAACCCCGGCCGCTCGGCGAACGGACGGAATTTTTCATACAGGTCCGCGAGCTTGGCCTGGTAATACTCGACGTTCTCGTCGGGATTCTCCGGGTCATACTCGGAGGCCATCTTGGCCGCCACCGCGACCTTTACCCTCGCACCGCGGCCGGTGACGTAATACGAAATCTGGTCGCCGCTCAGGTAAGGACGTTCGGCCTTGAGCGCCAGTTCATAAGCGGCGGAAACGTTCCGGCGTTTGCCTCCGATTTTCTCGCGGTAAATCTCGGGCGAGTCCTGCAACGTCTCGGTCTTCATCAGGTTGGTGATGCCGATTTCGTGACGCTCGATGCGCCGGCGGTAATCCTCGTAAAGTTTCGCAATCTCGCCGCGCCGGTGGGTCAGCAGCAGCTCGAAGAAATTCTCCATGAAGCGGCGTTGGAAACGCTCGAGTCCGCGCGACTTCAGACCCGACCCGCGGATCGTCATCTCCCCGCGATCATCGAGCAGAACATAATTCTTCATCTTGTAGCTGAGCATCGCAGGATAGCGGCCGTCGATTTCGAGCCGGATCCTCGCGGGCATCGCCGCTCCAATCTGCTCGAGCAGCTTCTCGGCCGCATTTTCGTCGTCGAGCGCAAACGGCGCGACGAAATAGATGCCGTCGGTGTCGACCTCGATCACCTGCGCACCCCGCGCTTCCAATTCGATTATCGCGCGTTGAATCAGTTCGCGGCCGCGGCGGGTGACCGTGTTGGCCTGGATGAAATCGTTGAAATGGCCGAGTGAGAAACCGAGATAGCCGTAAAAGGAATTGATCAGGATTTTGAACGTTTGCTGAAGCGCCTCGAGATTGCGTCGCTCGGCGCCCTCGAGTTCGCGGACCGCTGCCTTGGCCTGGACGCGGAAACTGCGAAGATCGGTGAGCATCCGCAGAAACACTCCCAGGCGGTCGTGGGCCGGCGCGTGACCGCCCTCCAGCATCAGCGACGGATAAAGCGAGGTGACGTCGCAATGGAGTACGTTGCGGGCGACTCCACACCGGCGCATCTCCGTGTAGCCGCCCGCGACCTCGGTCGGTTCGTTGGGTTCTGGGATCGAATGCCGCTGGGCCAGATATGCGCGCATAAGGAGCGCGTCAATTTTCGTCGCGTTCCCGCGCAGGACCACGTTCTGGTATGAGTACGGAAAGATCTGGGCCTGCACGAAATAGCTCGGCGCCAGCATCCCGGCCAAGGCGCCCGCCTCGCGGGTATCGTCGAGCGCGTAGGCCAGGAGCTCATCCGGCTGATGGTCGAAGTGATGGCTGATGCGCGAGGCGTCGAGGTAGACGCGGCCTTCGCGCGCGACCCCGAAATGCTGCGCCAGTTCCTTGAGACCGAACCCTTCGAGTTCGCGGCTGGCAATATCGTAATGCTGCGCCAGCAGCCAGGTATCCACGATGCTGCGGCCGTAAATGTCGTAGCGGCGGTAGGCGATCACTCTCTCGGCGATTTGCATACGCGAAACGCGCGCATGCAATCCTCTGCCGTCCCGTCCAAGGCCCAGGTCAATCTTGTGCCGCCGCGCACGGGCTTCCAGGTACTCCAGGTCAAAACGAAAGAGGTTGTGTCCCTCGATAACATCGGGATTGCGTTCGCGCACGATCCGTACCAATTCCGCGAGCATCGCGCGCTCATCCATCTCGTTGCCCGAAAGCACGCGCTCGAAGCCTTGCGAGTCGGTGATGGCGATTGCGATGACGCGATCGCCGTCGCGTGCCGCGCTGGGAAACTCGAAGCCCGGACTGACGTAGGTCTCGATATCGAGCTGGAGCCGATGCAGGTCGCTGAACTGTAAGCCCATGAAATAGGTCGTCCCGGTGAGCATCAGGTACTGCTCCACCGGATCGGCAAGGATCAGGTAGGGGGCGTCGGGCGCCCCAGGTGATTTTCCGGTGGTCTTGCGCAGATGGCGTCGGGCGGCGTCCAGGCCCTCGGTCGCATTGAAAGTAACGAGAAACCTGAAACGGAAGTCACCGGCTAGTTCGGCGGTCTGATGGGGCGTGCGCAGCCCCTTCAACATGTCGCGGTCTGCGACAAGAGTAAACAAGATGAGCGGGCGTCGTTCCCGGCGGAGCTCACCGCCAACGCGGCGGAACACCTCAACTTCGGTCCTGGAGGCGATCTCGACCGCGACCACGCCGCTGTCGGCAGGGTCGCCAAAGAGGAGACGGTTGCCGTAAAACTGGCTAGAAATAGCTTGATAACGGTTCACCACAGGGCCTCTAGACCCCGATTCTGCATCCCGGAAGGAGCTCTCCACAACCGCCGCACCCTCAAATCCGAGTTTAGAATACCGGAAGTGGCGCCATTTCCCGGAAGGCGGCACGGATTTTGATCGGAAAAAGGACGCAGCCTCGCAAGAAAAAATAGCTCCAGGCCCAAGATTTGGTATATATTACGGATGCAGGGGTGGGTCTGCAGGCTGGTCGAACCCAGAATCGTTGTTATGTTCTCTATCAGAGGACAGAGACCGAACCACGGCGGGTGAAGCATATCTTAAGTTGACTTGCTACAAGTGGGCCTAATATATTGAGCCGCTTGGCCAGATTTTCGCATCGTTACAGTATTCGAATCCGCAACGGTGATAGCCCGTCAATTTTTACCGAGGGGCCGAACCGGCTTTCCATCGGATGCTGCGGACGCTCTCCCAACAGCGAGCCGCGGGCCGGTTGCGACGGAAGCTTAGGCGCATGAAGCAGAAGTACGAAGGGAAAGACCTACAGGGCTTGGTCGATCTCGGACGGGAGCAGGGTTACCTCACCTTTGACCAAGTCAACGATTTCCTGCCACACGACGTGACCTCGCCGACTGATCTCCGTTCGGCACTCGAAAGCTTCGAGGACATGGACATCAAGGTGCTCGATGATGTTCCTGCCGACGGAGCTGAGGCCGACGCGGAGACGGAGGCCAAGGAAGAACCCGAGGAAGCTGCCGAGGCTCCGGCCGCTGATACGCTTAGCGAGTCGTCTGATCCGGTCCGGCTCTACCTGAAGGAGATGGGCAACTTCCAGCTTCTGTCGCGGGAGCAGGAAGTCGAGATTGCCAAGCGCATAGAAGCGGGCGAGAACGAGGTTGAGGACGAGGTATTGCGGTCGCCGGTCACCCTGGATTTCGTGATCGAGATGGCTGACCGGGTCGAGGCCGGGGAGGCCGATCTTCGCGATGTTTTCGAAGAAGCCGAAGAGCAGGGCGAACCTGACGAGGAGCGAGGTCCCGAGACCAACGAAAAGCAGCTCAAAAAGCTCCTTACCGCGAACAAGAAACTCAAGACGCTGCATGCCAAAATCGAAGAGGTCGAGCAGAAGCTGAAAGACAGGCCCAAGGCGGGCGCGGTCAGAACGAAATACGAAAAAGCACTCTCTCGATTCAGGGAAAGCGTCAAACGCGAACTGCATCATCTCGAACTGTCGCATCATCTGCTGGACGCGGTGGTTGCCGAAATGCGCCGGCTGCTGAAGGAGGCGCGCGATTTCCAGGCCCTGATCGCCCGCTATGAGGAGGCGACCGGCCGCAGCAAGTCGCAGCTCATCCGGGAGGCCGCGGAAGCTGAAGACCGGCGCCACGTGCTCAAGGTAAACGGCACCCGCGAAAACCTGCTCGATATTGCGGCGCGGATCAAGGAAGGACAAAAGACGATTCGCGAGGTCGAGCGCCGCGTCAAGGCTCCGATCGAAGACTTCGCGCGCTCGCTCGAAACCATCGCGTCAGGCCAGGACAAGAGCCGGCGCGCGAAGAAGGAACTGACCGAAGCCAACCTGCGGCTGGTGGTCAGCCTCGCCAAGCGCTACACCAACCGCGGGCTGGGCTTCCTCGACCTGATCCAGGAAGGGAACATCGGTCTTATGCGCGCGGTAGACAAATTCGAATACCAGCGCGGCTACAAGTTCTCAACCTACGCCACGTGGTGGATCCGGCAGTCGATGTCGCGCGCGATCGCGGACCAGGGGCGCACCATCCGCATACCCGTGCACATGGTGGAGACGATCAACAAGCTCTTACGCGTTACGCGTCTGCTGGTGCAGCGCCTCGGACGTGAACCCAGTCCGGAGGAGATCGCCGAGCAGATGGAGATGCCGCTGGACAAAGTCCAGAAGGTGCTCAAGATTGTCAAGGAACCGATCTCGCTGGAAACTCCGATCGGGGACGAAGAGGAAAGCTCGCTGGGTGACTTCGTCGAGGACGAGTTGGCCCCTTCACCGGTCGAGGCCGCGATCCAGGGCAATTTGGGTGAGCAGACGCGCAAGGTACTGGCGACGCTGACGCCGCGCGAGGAACAGATTCTGCGCATGCGTTTCGGAATTGGTCAGAAGACCGATTACACGCTCGAGGAAGTGGGCAAGCAGTTCGCCGTCACACGCGAGCGTATCCGCCAAATCGAAGCCAAGGCGTTGCGTAAGCTCCGTCAAACCGGCCGCTCGCGCAATCTCGAAGGCTTCATGGAACGCGAGTAAGGAGGGCGGCTCCTACCCAATCGCTTTGGCCGTGCGCAGACGTTCGAGTTCCGGGCGCGTAAAGCCGTGAGCGAGCAGCACCTTCTCGGTATGCTCGCCGAGTAGCGGCGGCCGCGTGACCTTCCCCGGGGTTTCCGCGAGTTTGACCCCGAGCCCGGTAGTCATGAATTCCCCGCGCGCTGGATGCGGCATCCGCAGCAGCATCTCGCGCGCCGCTATCTGGGGATGGTTGAACATCTCCTCGATCGTCAGGATTGGCCCCGACGGAATTCCTTTTTCGTTGAAGAGATCGATCCAGTGCTGGGCGGGGCTGCCGGCGAGCGCGCGGTTGATTTCTGCGGTGAGTTCGTCGCGATTCCTGAGGCGATGACCGGGACTGTCGAAGCGCGGGTGGGTCGCGAGGTCCGGGCGCCCGATTACTTGCACGAACGTCCGCCACATCGCCTCATTGCCAACCGCGATGTTGAACGGCCGATCGGCGGCCCTGAACACTCCGTGCGGCGAGGACAGCGGATGATGGTTGCCGGCGGGACCGGGCGTCTTGCCGGTATCGAAGTAAATCCCGGCCGACCAGCTTAGTGCGCTGATTATCGCCTCGATCAGCGAGGTTTCGACCTTTTGCCCGCGCCCGGTGCGATGGCGCGCTTCGAGCGCGAGCAAGATCCCTTGCGCGGCGAAGATTCCACCCAGGAGGTCGCAGATTGCGATGCCGACTCTCATCGGACCGCTCTGTGGGGTTCCTGTGACGCTCATCAGGCCCGAGAAGCCCTGCGCTATCTGGTCGAAGCCCGGATAATCGCGCATTGGGCCATTTGTGCCGAAGCCCGAGACATTGCAGGAGATGACCCTCGGATTGCTCTTAGCGATGGATTCGTAGCCGAAACCCAGCGCTTCCATCACACCCGGGCGAAAGTTGTCGATGACGACGTCGGCGCCGTCGATCAGCCGTTGCAGCACGGCTCGTCCTTCGTCGTTCTTGGTTGAGATCTGGACACTCTTCTTTGAGCGGTTGGTGCTCATGAAGAAATACGTGTCCTTGCCGGAATAGCCGCCCAATTCGCCACGGGCGCCCTCGACCGGCTCTATCTTGAGTATCTCCGCGCCATAATCACCGAGGATCTGGGTGCAAAACGGTCCCGCAAGGTAGCGAGTGAAATCAACCACTTTGATTCCTGCCAAAGGTGGAAGGTCAGGCATGCTGTTTCTCCTTGCAACTGGCGCGAAAGGTGCTCCCGAAGCCGCCCTCTGGCGGCCGATTGGACATGTAACTTAGTCGCCCCGCTTACGTCGTATAGTATTGAAGCAAACCTTATGGACTTCGAAGCATCCCCGGTACAGTTCAGCGCGAGTAATCCGGTAACATCCGGAGTTGTGGTGAAGCCTCGGTTTTCAAAAGTGGCGCGGCGGGCAGGGCTGGTCCTGATCGTTGCCGCCATCGCGATCGCAGCCTATCTCCTTCGCGGCGGAACCAGCGGG
>DASPQS010000059.1:0-7087 GCA_035624865.1 Binataceae bacterium (SeqCode)
CTGGGGATGTCGGTCGACGCGAATGTGCTGGTTAACGAGCGAATGCGTGAGGAGCTACGCGCGGGAAAATCTGCTCGTGAAGCGGTGAAGGTAGGCTACGAACGCGCATGGTCGGCAATTCGCGATTCTAATATTTCGACCTTTGTCGCTGGGCTTATTCTCTTTCAGTTCGGCACCGGGCCAGTAAAGGGGTTTGCTGTCACGCTATGCGTGGGCGTGCTGACTGGTGTGTTTTCATGCTTTGTCGTCACACGCGCATGGTATGATTACAAGATTGGCGCTCGCCGACTTAACACGATTAGCGTCTAGTTTAGATTCATAAGCGAATAATAAGTAATCTTGACAGCGCTCCGACGGGCGCGTTCGGCCAGGTCGCTGCGCCTGTGGGAAGTTGTGCGCAGCCGCGCGGTGATCGATGGCGCTGGGCTTGCCTATTTGAGAGAATTACTTGACTTTATTCGAGGTACCGTATTACAAAGGCGCGTTTGTAATTTCAACTTATAGCTCGACGATGATGGCCGATAAGGACGACACCCTGCTGAACTCACGAGAGGTCGCCTTTCTGCTGGACCTCAGTCCGGACACCGTGAATGAATTCGCGCGCCGCAGTATTCTTCCAGCCTTCAAGAAGGGCCGTCAGTGGCGCTTCCGCAAGCGCGATATCGCGTCATTCAAGCGGCATCTGCGCGGTCTCAACGCAGCGGCCTGAATCGGCAATGAAGACTTGGGGTGGTGGAGTTGGGCGGCAATGCGCAGATATCAAGCCCGCACGCTCCCGTGAGCAAGATAGAGGTACGAGCTGATGGCTGAACCGCACGAGAGCCGTGTCTACTCCGACCTGGCACATCTCTATGATTCCCTCTTTGGGTGGGTCTTCGTCGACCGCGAGCACGAGGTGATCGAGGCGTTGCCTTTCCGTCCCGACCAGCGGGTGCTGGAAGTTGGAGTCGGTACGGGTATCTCGCTCGACGCATACCCGCCGTATGTGCACGTCGTGGGCATCGACCCTTCCGAAGACATGCTCCAGCATGCGATCGCGAAGACGCGCGAGAACGCTTGGGGACACGTCGAACTGCACACTGGCGATGCGCAGCGGCTCGATTTCCCCGACAACTCTTTTGAGTGGGTCACCAGCTTCCACGTGATAACAGTGGTACCCGATGCGCGGCGGATGATGAACGAAATGGTGCGCGTGTGTAAGCCCGGCGGCCACATTGTCGTCGTCAGTCACTTCGCCAGCGCCAAACCTCTGCTTTATCTGCTCGGATCGATTGTCAATCCAGTGACGAAGATGCTCGGATGGACCACGCGGTTGCGCGCTCGCGACGTGCTTGAGGGACAGCCGATAGCGGTCGAGCGGATGGAGCGTTTTTCGCGGATCTCAGTTCACTTCGTCCTGGTCGCGCGCAAGCTCGGCTGACGTCAGCGCGGCGGCCCCCGTACTCGCCGCTTAGCACGCCGATGTGGAGGATCTGCCCGAGAAGCCTTTCGTGGATTTCGGCTGCTGCGATCCTCGCCGCCGTGTGCGCGCTTGTCGGTGGTGCTTTTGCTTATCAGTCCGAAACGGTGGCGGACGGCGGAACCATCGCCGGGGCGGTGAAACTCGCCGGACCCGTACCCAAGCCCACCCGCCTGGAAGTCAGCAAAGACGTCGATGTCTGCGGTGCCCATCCGCTCTACGACCAATCGTTGGTCGTCGCCAGGGACGGCGGAATCCGCTACGCCGTGGTAACAATAGCCGATATTCAGAAGCGTGAAGCGTCGCGGCCCGCGGCAGCCGTCAAGTTCGATCAAAGCGGATGCGAATACAGGCCGCACGTGGCCGCCTTCCCGGCGGGCAGCACTATCGAGATCCTCAATTCCGATGGAATTCTGCACAGCATCCATACCGAATCGAGTGTCAATCCGCCAATCGATATGGCGCAGCCGGGTTTCAAGAAAAAGATCGCGGTCACGGTTGCGAAGCCCGAAGTGATTAAAGTCACCTGCGACGCCCACAACTGGATGGTCGGATGGTGGTACGTCACCCGGAACCCTTACTACGCAGTGACTGATGCGGCGGGGCATTTCGCGATTGCCAACGTCCCAGCGGGCACGTATGCGCTACAGGTATGGCAGGAGAAGCTGGGCACGCTGAACCGGAAGGTTACGGTCAAGCCATCGGCGGCGACCACCGCCGACTTCACGTTCAAACTCGCGCGCTAATCATGGAATCACCGAGATGATCAAACGGTTCGATCGGCTTGACGTTACCACCACCGATGCCGCGGATGCCGCCGCGGTTTACGAGCGCAATTTCGGTTTCAAGGTTCGGCACGCATCCGGTTCCAACGACGCGATAATTGCCGTCGGCGACGCGGAACTCCGTTTGCGCTCGGGCGTCGCGGTTGCAGATGCGATCGCGGCGTCTGGTGAGGGGCTCGCGGCCATATGGCTCGAAGCCGAAGACGTGGACCAGGTGGCCACCGCACTCCGGTCCGCAGGCATCGCTTTCAGCGCGCCGCGCATGGAAGAGGGCCGCCGAGTTCTCGGGATCGACCCCAAGGCCACCAACATGGTGCCGTTGTTCATCTTCGACCGCCGCGTCTAACGTATCGCTCGCGGATAAGCTCGGGCCCCGTGGAGGGGGCGGTGCGCGCGCGTCAAAACAAACTCCGCGCGCACGGCCGAGGCTAGATTTCGGGGTGGAACGCTGCGGCAACTTCTGCTTCGAGGTGGCGCGTTAACTCGACGCGATTGCCGCTGCGCAATTCCTTGGTTTCGATTGGTTTGCCGATGGTGATTCGTATCCGCCGTCCCGGGCTTACGAACTTCGATCCGCGCGGCATTATCGCCATCGTTCCGCTGATGGCCATCGGTACGCAGGGAAGTTTCGACACGATCCCCATCCACGCCGCGCCCTCGCTGAATTCGTGGACGCGATCGTCGTTGAAGCGATGACCTTCGGCAAACACACAAATGCTGTAGCCGCTGCGCATCACCTCGAGTGCGCGGCGAATCTCGCGCCCGCCGCTTTCACGGTCGATCACGACGTTGCCGCAACGACCGAGGATAAACCCAATGACGGGGATTTTCTTGATCTCCCGCTTGGCGACAAAGCGCATCTCCCGCGGAATCAGATCGATTACAGCCAGGATGTCGAATAGGCTCTTATGGTTCGACACCAGAACGAACGATTTGAGCCTATCGAGATTTTCGATTCCTTCGACTTCTATGCTGATCCCGCAGGTGCGCAGGATGAGCCAACTCCAGCAGCGTATCACCGGAGTGGCGAGGTGGCCTTGCTGGAAGAACGAGAGCGCCGCTGCGGGCAGCGCCAGGAGCGCGGTGTAGATTATGGCGAGAATCGTCGCGATCACACCCCACATCCGATTAAGGATGCCGGCCTTGCAGGTAGTAACGACTTGGCTGGCTTCGGCTTCGCGCTCCATCAGCGGTCCATTCTTCGCGACGCGCAAGGTTAGACCTAAAGCCGTACCGGTTCCAACCGGCCCGGGCAAGGCGCTGTCGATTCCAGCGGAAGATTTACGGAAAGGTGCAAGACAGGGAAATGTCTCAGGGCTGCTATAATCGAATGCCAGTTCCCGGAATTTGCGCCAATTCGGCGATGAAGGCCTGCCGGTGGCAGGACCCGCGACCTCGCCACTAAGTCGTGTGCGGCTCTGGGCGCGTCGTGGAACTCTCCGGCTCCATCTGAAGCCGCCGCGCAAACGGAACAGTAACTGCCGCGAGTGCCAGCGCTAGCAACAGCGCCTGCGCCGCGATGGTCTGCACGGTCGGGAACAGCCCGATCATTGGAAGCGTGGGCACGTGGCTTACGAAGGTCGCTCCGATCACGCCTGACTCCTGAAAGCTCGCGATCCCTTGTCCTGCAAAAATAACGGCCAAGGCGTACAGCAAGACCGAGGTAATCGAAAACACCGGGCCAATCGGAATCAGGTACGTGAGCCGACGCAGCACCGCGAATGTTACCGCCAGAGCAATTGCTCCGATGACGATACCCATCGCTACCGCGTGCCGTTCGGCGCTTTCCGTCGCGCCAGCCAACAATGCCTGGAAAAAAACGATAGTCTCGGCTCCTTCACGCATCACGGCCAGAAATGCCGTCAAGCCGAGCGCGAACGAAGGTCCGTCGCTTTTGCGCGCAGTCTCGACCTGGGCGTTGATGAAGCTCATCCATCGCCGAGCCTGCATCTTCGCGGTCATCCACGAACTGACGTAAAAGAGCGTCGCCGCGGCGAAAAGTTGAAAAACGCCCTCGAGCGTGTCGCTCGTGTTGTCGCCGATGACGTGGTTGACGGCCCATGCCAGCGCGAGGCTGACTGCAATAGCGATCAGCGCGCCGCGATAAATGTCCCAAGCCCTTGCGCTCTGGCCGGCTTCGCGGGTCGCCGCCACCAATGCGATAATGACCAGCAGCGCTTCCAGTCCCTCGCGGAAAAGAATGCCGGTCGAGTAAAGAAAGTAGGGTACAACAGTTGAGGTCGTCGCCATAACGGTCGTCGGGTTCAAATGATAACGATTCTCAATACCGAATCTAACGCCAAGCCTGATTTCATGTCAAGCGCTACCTCTGCGACGATACGCGGAGGTTAAGCCCTTTTTCGCGGAGTGCTTGCCGCCCCGTTCCTGCCGGTGTAACTTTTGTTCTGAAGCGAGGCGGTTCGACGCGCCCGCTTCATCGCTTTTAATGGGAGCGAAACCAATCTCTTGTACCGCAAACCATGGCGACAATTCGGCGCAAAACCCTGACAATGAGCGCGAACCGCTATGCGCTGCGTTTACTGTAACCGGCGCGCGGGATTCCTGCGGAGGGTCTGCAGGACGTGCGGCCGCGTAACGGCCGTCGTCGATCGCGCCGCCGGATACGTAGGTTGGAGCCAACTGGTGGATTTGTTTGCCGCGCAGGGACTTACACGCGCGGACGTCGACTGCGTACTGGACGCGGAAATCGCCGGCGCACCCACGCTAAGAGACCAGCTGACGTCGCGCATGGCGAATGAGTTGATGCGAAGTCTCGGGATGCCTGGGCGCCAAACACCCGAAGACGTCCGGCGAGTGCGTCTCTCGGCTGCCGCCGGCGGCGGCGCAGGCACGTGGAGGGCCGGCGAGAAGCCGCCAGAAACATCCTGAGAAAGGCCTTCGACCGGCGCGCGGCGGGCTCGCAGGCCGATTTCCTCGGTGAACGATTTTGGAGGTCGTGGATGAGCATAGGAAAAATGGGCATAATCGGCGCCGGTCAGATGGGTGCCGGGGTAGCACAAGTTGCCGCTCAAGCGGGACTCGACATCCTCTTGAACGACATCTCGGGGGACCTTTGCGAGCGAGGACTTGAGGGCATCGATCGCAACCTCGAGCGCATGATCCAGCGCGGGCGCTTCAAGCCCGATGAGCGCGACCGTGTGCTCCGCCGCATCCAGACCAGTACCCGTCTGGAAGATCTGGCCGGAGTCGATTTCGTGCTCGAAGCGGTAGTCGAGAACGAAGACGCCAAGATTGGATTGTTTCAGAGGCTCGACCACATCTGCCCACCGGACGTCATTTTCGCCTCTAACACTTCCTCGATTTCGATCACGCGGATGGCGGCGCGGACGACCCGCGCCGATCGCTTTATTGGGATGCACTTCATGAACCCGGTGCCCGCAATGAAGCTGGTCGAAATTATCCGCGGGCTCGCAACCTCGCAGGAGACTTACGAGGCCACCCGCACGCTGGCCGAGCGCCTGGGCAAGAACACGATGACGGCCGAGGACTTTCCGGGCTTCATCGTCAACCGCATCCTGCTCCCGATGATCAACGAAGCGATTTACACGTTGTATGAGGGCGTCGGCGGCGTCACCGACATCGACACCGCGATGAAGCTCGGCACCAACCAGCCGATGGGACCGCTCGAACTCGCCGACCTCATCGGGCTCGACACTTGTCTTGCGATCATGGAGGTCATGCACCGGGTATTTGGTGACGACAAGTACCGGCCCTGTCCGCTTTTGAAGAAATACGTCGATGCGGGTTATCTCGGGCGCAAGGCCGGCCGCGGTTTCTACACCTACGACGCCCGCGGCAATCTGATTCCGCCGTTGGCTGCGGGACGATAGTCAATCCGAGCGCGCGCCGGACGCTCGCGAAAGGGAGGTAAGATCATGGTCAAGGCTTTCGTTCTGATCGACACTTCGCCGGGCAAGGCCAAGGAAGTTGCGCAACGACTGCGGCAGATCGCCGGCGTATCCGCCGCCCATGCAGTGACGGGACCGCACGATATCATCGCCGTGGCCGAGGCCGCGGATGTCTCCAGCCTCGGCGAGCTGGTCGTACAGAAGATCCAGAGCGTAGTTGGGGTCAACCGCAGCCTTACTTCGATCGTGGCGGACTGAGACGCGCAATGGCTGCGCAAAATCCTGCTTTTCAAGCGAGCGCGAGTTGTCAAGGAAGAGGGATCGATGGCTGAGTTACCGGTAGTTAAGCGGCTGCGGAAGGAGATGGAAACGCTCAAGCGCGAGTTGACCGTCGACCTGCCGAAGGAGTTGGAACGCGCGCGTGCCCACGGCGACCTTTCGGAAAATGCCGAGTGGGCGATGGCCAAGCAGCGCCAGGAATTTCTGCGGGCGCGACTGTCGAATCTCGAGGCGCGCGTCGCCGAACTCGCGATGATCAACCTCGACTCGATTCCGCGCGATACCGTCGGACTCGGCAGCAAAGTCGAGCTCGAGGATCTCGACGAAGGCGTCCGCATCGAGTACGAAATCGTCGTGCCCGAAGAAGTCGACGGATCGCAGAACCGGATTTCGCTCTCCTCTCCGCTCGGGCGCGCGCTGATCGGCAAGGCCAGCGAAGACGATATCGAGGTGCACACGCCGCGCGGCAAGCGATCCTATGTCGTCTGCAAGCTGGTCACGATCCATCAGATAATCACGCTGGAAAACGGCGAAGACCAAAAATGACCGCTTAGGCGGAACCTCTTTGCGTCCAGCCGGGGGCCGCGCCCGCAGCGTGCAGCGATACGAGGCGGCGGTATTCGCCAGGGCACGCCTTTCGGAGTATTGTGCCGGCACAATTCCGCCAATCCGGCGGGTGAATCCGTCGGCGCCGT
>DASPQS010000060.1:0-3178 GCA_035624865.1 Binataceae bacterium (SeqCode)
CCGCCGAGCACGCGCATCGCGTCGAGCGTCATCTTGGCGCAGGCTTCGGAGGCGAACAGCTTGGCCATCCCGGCCTCGACGTCGCAGCGTTCGCCGGCGTCCTTTTTGCGGGCTGCGTTTTCGACCATCAGCTTCGCCGCCCGGAGGCGCGTGCCCATATCGGCGAGCATCAGTTGAACGGCCTGATGCTGTGCGATCGGCTTGCCGAAGGCGGTGCGCTGCTGGGCGTAACGGATGGCGGCGTCGAAGGCGGCCTGCCCTACCCCGACGGCGCGCGCGGCGACGTTGATGCGGCCGACCTCGAGCGCGCTCATCACCTGCTTGAAGCCCTCGCCCTCGCGTCCGCCGATAAGATTCGCGGCGGGCACGTCGAGTTCCTCGAGTTGCACCTCGCAGGTATCGATTCCCTTGTAGCCGAGCTTCTTCAACTGGCGGCTGACGGTGGGGCCGCGATCGTTCTTCTCGACCGCGAACATGCTGATCCCGGCGTAGGCGGGATCGGCCTTCGGATTGGTCTTGGCGGCGACGGCGAGCATCGTGCCGTAGCGGGCGTTGGTGATGAACATCTTGCTGCCGGAGAGGACGTAGTTGTCGCCCAGGCGCGTGGCGGTCGTGCGGATCGACTGCACGTCGCTGCCGGCGTGCGGTTCGGTCAGGGCGAGTCCGCCACGCTTTTCGCCCGAGGCCATCGCGGGCAGGAAGCGATTCTTCTGATCCTCGGTGCCATGATTCGCGATGATGTAGGCCATGATCAGGTGGCTGTTGATCACGCCAGCGAGGCTCATCCATCCGCGCGACAGCTCGGCCATGATGCGGGCGTAGCTGATGAAGCTGAGGCCGAGGCCGCCGTAGTTCTCGGGGATAGTCGCGCCGAAGAGGCCCAGCTCCTTCATTTTGGCGACGAGAGCGTGCGGGTATTCGTCGTTGTGTTCGAGTTCGCTGGCGGCGGGGACTACGTCGCGGTCGACGAAGCGGCGTACGGCTTCGACAATTTCGCGGTCGAGGGATTCATCCATTGGGGGTAAAGATTCCTTTCGTGAGGGGCGGGAGTCGTTGGTGGACGTCCCGCGATGGGGTCAAGGTATCAAATCGTGGCGGGCGGGGGCTAATCGCGCCTGGTGACCTACCGGAAGATAGGCGCCTCTGTTCCGCCGCTCAATTCTTCCACACAAACCTGCTAGTTTTTCCGCCCATGTACGGACATCCCGAATTCGACCTGTTCGAGGCGATCTACACCACGCGCGCGATGCGGCGGCTCAAGCCCGATCCAGTGCCGCGCGAAATCATCATGAAGGTAATCGAGGCGGCGACGCTCAGCCCCTCGAACAGCAATCGCCAGCCCTGGATTTTTCTGGTCGTGACCGACCCGGACACGAAGCAGTTTGTCGCCGAATGCTACAAGTGCGCGTGGGACAGCTTTTACTGCACGCCGGAGAAGCGCCGCGTGATGGAGACCCAGCCCGACACGCCAGAGGGCAAGAGCCTCAAGTCGGCGAACTATCTCGCGAACCATATGGGCGAAGTGCCGGTGCTGATCTTCGCTTGCGTCAAGCGCTACAAGGATCCGCGGCGGGAGGGACAGCCGATGGTGGGTTCGATCTATCCGGCGGTGCAGAATCTGTGTATCGCGGCGCGCGCGTACGGGTTGGGAACGTCGATCACCTCGATGCACGGAATGTTCGGCAAGGAGATCGACGAGCGGCTGGGCGTGCCGCCGAATTATGCGAACGAGGTCCTTGTGCCGATGGGCTATCCGAAGGGACGCTGGGGCCGTCCGGCGCGCAAGCCGGCGGCGGAGGTGACCTTCTTCGAACATTGGGGCGCGCGTCCGTAAGCCGTTCGATTCGCCAGGTAGCGGAGCAACTTTGATGTACACGCTGGAAAATCTCGTTGCGGATCTGCGGCAGGGCGCCGCAAACTACGACCTTACCGCGGTGCAGGAGGCCGTGCGGCGCGCGGTCGCCGAAAAGCCGCTCGCGGCCGATCCGGGCAGGATGCAAATCCTCCACGACGAGCCCGGCCTGACGGTCGTGCACGTCGCGGTCAAGGCGGGCTTCGGATCGCCCCCGCATGACCATCGGACGTGGGCCGTTATCGGCGTCTACGGCGGCCAGGAGGACAATACCTTCTACCGGCTGGCCGGGAGCACGCGCGCGATCGAGCAAGCCGGCGGCCGAACGCTTCGCGATGGCGACGTGATGGTGCTGGGCGATAACGCGATTCACAAAATTGCGAATCCGCGCGGCGATACTTTGCTCGCGCTGCACGTTTATGGGAAAAATATCTTCAAGATCGAGCGCAGCGCGTGGGATCCGGTGACGGGCGCCGAGCGTCCGTTCGAAATGAAGGTCGCGGGTCCGGGCGCGAACACAGCAAAAGGTTAAACACGCCGCGGCCGATTTCGCGGTCGGCCTTTGTTTCACAACCGCGAGATCTGGGCGAAAGGCTTGATCTTCGCGCAAAGCTTGAAATACTTGACGCTGGGCCAGGTTACGATTCAAAAACTCGAATCGAGGCAATCGAAATGGCGCGAATCCAAGAGAAGTTCCACAAGATCAAGTATCCAGGCGCAGTGGACGCGGACGGGCATATCCTCGAATCACGGACCTGCTGGGAGGAGTATTGCGAGGCGAAGTACAAGCCCACCGCGATCCGGATCAAGGAGGACAAGGACGGGCTCGAGTACCTGGAAATCGGCGGCGTGCCGTCGCGGGTCAATCGCGGCGGAAGGTTCAGCAACGTGGCGTCGATGGGCCAGGTATCGCGCGAGAAGGGCGAATTCGACTTCAGGAAAAAATACGGCGAGGACGTTCCGCTCGGGGCGTGCGACGCGAAGGAGCGGGTCGAGCGGCTGGACCTCGAGGGCCTCAAGGCCGCGATCATCTACCCGAGTCTCGATCTGACGTGGGAAACCGAGTGCGAGGACGCCGACTACGCGCAGGCGATGTGCCGCGCGTACAACCGCTGGATCGTCGACTGGTGCTCCGAGAGCGGCGGGCGGCTGATCCCGGTCGCGCATCTGTCGCTGGGCGATCCGAAGGCGGCGGCGGAAGAACTCGAGCGTGCGGTCAAGGCAGGATGCAAGGGCGGATGGGTGGTGCAGTTCACGATGACGCGCAAGCCGCACGCGCATCCGGACCATGACGTGCTGTTCGCCAAGGCGCAGGAACTCGACGTG
>DASPQS010000061.1:0-4551 GCA_035624865.1 Binataceae bacterium (SeqCode)
CTACCGGTTCTTCTTCTGTTTGTAGGCCTGGCGATTGACTTCGGCGCCGCCTATTTGACCAAGACCACTCTGTCCAAGGCGGTCGATGCCGCCGCTCTTGCCGGCATGCGCAGCCTTAACCAGGGAACAGCTCGAGCCACGACGATCGCGAAGGCCGCCTTCACTGCCAACTACCCAACGGGCCCGCGTGACGCCAACCCGCCCGCGGTCAATATTGTGTTCGGCGCCGATGCCAGTAACAACACGGTCGTCAATGTCAACGCCACCGCGACGATCAATACATTTTTCCTCGGGGTGCTGTCGGGCTATCACACCCTGACCGTCAGCTCCAATGCCCAGGCCACCCGTCCCAAACTGATCATGTCGCTGGTGCTGGATCGATCGGGCTCCATGAATCTCAATGGCGGAGCCCAGGCGCTTCCGCCCGCCGTCGATAACTTCCTGACCTACTTCGACAATAATACCGACCAAGTTGCGGATGTGAGTTTCTCGTCGATCGCGACCGTTGACGTGACTATACGAACAAACTTCCAGACCATAATCTCCAACGCGGTCAATCGGATGCCCTTTGGTGGCGCGACCTTCTCACAAGCGGGAATGCTTGACGGACAGGCTCAGATCAACAGCGTCCCGGTTTCGGCCGGCGAGAACGTGGTCAAAGTGGCGGTATTCTTTACCGACGGCTGGGCCAATACCATCAACAACACGCTGAACTGCCCGCCGATGATGTCGGTGAATTTTGGCGGCTGCTCTCCGCCCGAAGCAGCGGTCGGCTGGTGCGGCGGGATTTCTTTCATGAACCCGCTCAACGGCAACGGCGTCGGCTGTGGAGCGACCTCGTTCCCCTCCCAGCTCACCGGAGGGAATCTGCCGCTCACCCCGACCAGTACCGGCCAGATGAATATCGCCAACGATGCGATGTTTCGCACGATCACCGTGGCCAACTCGATGCGCACTCAGAATATCGTGATTTACTCGATCGGCCTGGGCGACAAGATCAGCCAGGCGTTCCTCCAGCAGGTCGCCAACGACCCCGCCAGCCCGACCTACAATCCCAATGAGCCGGTCGGACAGGCGGTGTTTGCGCCGACCGCTGCCGACCTCCAGAGCGTCTTCCAGACTATCGCGGCTGAAATTCTGCTGCGCCTGTCGCAATAGGCTGGCGGTCCCGTCCGCGCTGCCGCCGGCGCGCGGACGGGACCGGCGACGGCGGCCGTCCCGGCACCGTGGCGCTTTTTGGGCCACGCCAGGCGAACCGGTGGCGCCGCTCGCACCACCTGGTGAAGGATTTCACCCTGCACAGAAATCGTAAGATGTGAGAAGGTGAGGGTAAAACCGCGCGGAGGTCGCGCGGATCGATGGCGCATGTTTTGCTCCTTCGGTTCAAACAGAAGCGGCGCCCCGTAACCACGTTTGATTTGTGAAGGCGCGCCGGAACCGATAGAGAGTTAGATATGCGACCCAAGAGCACGAGACTCACGCCAACGAACCTAACGAAGAAGTCCAGGGGGCTGATTCGAAGCCTTAACCGAGGCGTTGTACGCGACGACAAGAGCCCGCAAGTCGTGCGCAAAACGGCTCAACCGGCCGAACCCACGGTGTGTGCGCGATGCGGGGCTATCTACGCACGCAAGACCTGGAGCCGATCCCATAAGTTGACCGACGAGATGCTCGAGCATCGCCATTGGGGCTTCTGCCCGGCTTGCCAGCAGGTCAGTCATCTGGAGGCGCAAGGCAGATTGCTGATCCGGGGCGACGGGGTTGCCGCGCAGGCCGACCTTATCCGCAGCCGGATCGATAACGTGGCGCGGCAGGCCTCGAGGCAGCAGCCGGAGCGGCGGATAGTGTCGATCGACACGATCGATGGCGATGGCGGCCTTGAGGTGCTGACAACTTCGCAGAAGCTGGCGCATCGTCTCGCCCATGAGTTGAAGAAGACCGTACACGGGCGCGCCTCGTATTCGTGGAGCGATGACGGGACGCTTTTCGCGACCGTAGAAGTCAGCCAACCGAAGCCGAAGGCAAAGAAGGCCGGGTAGCCGGTGCCGTTCCGGCACCGGGAGCGAGCGGCAGCCGGCCGCTACGGCGGGGAAGCGGAGGAAGAAGGGGAGCGAAGAATGACGTTTCGCACAATTCTGAGCGCGGTCGATTTCGACGAGAACTCGATGGCGGCGATGGAGACCGCGGCCAAGGTCGCGCGAATGGCGGGCGCGAGAGTCCACGTGCTGCACGTGCTCACAGGCGCGCCGAGGGCGGCGGAAATCGACAAGCAGGCGGCCCATGAGAACGCGGCCAGGGAGCGGCTCAGGGATTTTTGCGCGAGACCGCTTGGCGGGATCGCCCATGAGGTGGATGTGCGGACGGGCGACCCGGCGGTCGTGATTATCCGCAAGGCCGAGGAGCTTAAGGCGGACCTGATCGTGATCGCGGTTCATGCGAGCCGGCCGCATCCGCGGCCCTTCGCCGGCAGCGTTACGGAGCGGGTGGTGCGCGAGGCGACGTGTCCGGTCGTGACGGTGAGGCCGCACGCGAGCGGCGACCCCGAGGCGGTCGGTTCGCACATGACGGCAGCGCCGCTCACGGCCTCACCGGGGATGACGGTCGCGCGGGTACGGCTGATGATGATCGAAGGTCACGTCCGTTCGATCCCGGTGGTGGAAGACGGCAAGCTGGTGGGAATGGTCACCGATCGGGATATTGCGTTCAGCGACCCGACGCCCGACACCACGGTCGGGATTCTGATGACACGCGAAGTGATTGGGGTTTCGCCGAGAAGTTCGATCCAGGAGGCGGCGCGGGTTCTGCTCGAGTGCGAGGTCGAAGGGCTGCCGGTGATCGAGGACGGAAAGCTGGTCGGGATTATCACGAGGTCGGATATCCTCAAAACTTTCGCAGGCGTGGAACCCGCGGGCGCGTAGAAGTATTGAGGCGCCGGCGCGGCTGACGCGCCTCGCTCATGCCATGCGCGGCCCGAAGCGCTATCGCGACTGGCCGCGAACAAAGATCCGGGACAGTGATCGAGATTGACGGTGCGTTCGGCGAGGGCGGCGGGCAGATCGTGCGGACGGCGTGCAGCCTGTCCGCGCTGAGCGGGCGCGCGACGCATATCGTGAATATCCGGCAGGCGCGGCGGGAGCCGGGGCTCCGATTGCAGCATCTGCTGGCAGTGCGGGCGCTGGCGGAGTTGTGCGGCGGCTCGGTTGAGGGAGCCGAGGTCGGATCGCGCGAGCTGGTCTTTCGTCCCGGCCGGATGGCGGCGAAAGAAATCGCGGTGCAGATCGGGACCGCGGCGAGTATCACGCTGATCGTCCAATGCCTGATTCCGGCGATCCATCTGACGCAAAGAACGACGCACATCGTAATTCGGGGCGGGGCGACCGATACCGCGTTCGCGCCGCCGCTGGATTATGTGCGCGAAGTATTTCTCTGGTTTTTGCGGCGAGCCGGAGTCGCCGTGAATATCAGCGCCGCGAAGCGCGGCTACTATCCGCGAGGGGGCGCGGAGGTGGAAGTCGAGATCGCGCCGGCGAGGCCGCGGCCGATAATCGCGACCGAACGGGGCAGGCTCAAAGAAATCCGCGTGCTCTCGAGCGCGGCGAGCGTGCTCAAAAATCGGAAAGTGGCGGAGCGGCAGATCGAAGGAGCGGTGGCGATGCTGGGAGCGCTGCCGATCGCGCCGAAGACGAGCATCGAGTATGCGAGCAGTCATTCGGCGGGCAGCGCGATGTGTATCGTCGCCGAGTTCGAGAAGACGGTGGTCGGAGCGAGCGCGCTGGGGGCGCGCGGAAAGATGGCGGAGAAGGTGGGCCTCGAGGCTGCCGAGAATTTTCTCGCCGAGTTCAATTCGACGGGATGCCTCGACCGTCATATGGCGGATCAGATTCTGCCTTACATGGCGCTGGCGCCGACGGCGAGCCGGGTGACGGTCACGGAAGTGACGGAGCATTGCCGGACGAACATGTGGGTGATCGAGAAGTTCGTCGAGGGGCGGTTCGAGGTAGAGGAGCGGATGATCGAGTGGAGCCCCGCGCGAACGGAATGAGTGTCGCGCAGGCGCGCGCGGCGATCGCAAAAATTCGAGCGAGAGGTACTAATCTTCGTGTCGAGCGCGCAAATTTGGAAGCAGGCGCGTGAGTTGAAGGTCCGAGTGCACGTTGCTGGCAGTGCGGCAGCCCTCTGTCGGACGCTTGATGGGATGAAGATTTTAAAGCCTGGCACCCAAGCTTTCACAACCGAGGATACTAAAAATGACAGGCAGCATAGTTGGCACTCTCGGCGTGGCCGTTTGGGCCATAATTCGAATCGCTGTGATTTATGGGACTGCTGTTTGGGCCATTATTCAATTTGTTGTGATTTATGCGAGAGACGCGAGAAATCGAGAATTTGAAACGTTCCATCGCCTGGTGAAGGAGCTTGTGGAGCCTGGCGAAAAATCGGGAGTGACCTACATCGACCGTCAATGCGCAGTGGTCTTCGAACTGCGGCACTTCAAACGCTATCACGAATTCACAGAACGGATGCTTAAGGGCCTCACGCTTATACCAGAGTGGA
>DASPQS010000062.1:0-2472 GCA_035624865.1 Binataceae bacterium (SeqCode)
GATCATCATGATCGGCGAAATCGGCGGTACCGCAGAGGAGGAAGCCGCGCAGTTTATCCGCCAGAACATGAAAAAGCCGGTCGTCGCATTCATCGCCGGCCAGACGGCCCCCAAGGGCCGCCGCATGGGCCATGCCGGAGCCATCATCTCCGGCGGACGCGGCACCGCCGCCGACAAAATCGCAGCGCTCAAATCGGCGGGAATCGCCGTCGCGATGAGCCCCGCGGAATTGGGAATCACGATGAAACAGGCGCTCGAGGGCAAGGCCGCCTGAGCAGTCCGCGCATCGCGATCGATTTATTGAACGGAGATGCCCGGCGTAGGCCGGATTGATCGAATGGAACGCACTCTCGCGATAGTCAAACCCGACGCCGTCGCCCGCAAGCTTACCGGCGACATCCTCAAACGAATCGAGGCAGGCGGCTTGCGCATCTGCGCGCTCAAGCTGATGCATCTGACGCGCGCCCAGGCGCAACTCTTTTACGAAGTCCACAAGGCGCGGCCCTTTTACGGCTCTCTATGTGACTACATGTCCTCCGGACCGGTCGTGATCGCGGTGCTTGCCGGGGACGGCGCGATCGCGCGATGGCGTGAGCTGATGGGCGCTACCGATCCGGCCAAGGCGGCCCCGGGCACCATCCGCAAGGACTTCGGCGTCGACGTCGAAAAGAATGCGTCGCACGGCTCCGATGCTCCCGATACCGCCGCCCGCGAAATCGGCTTCTTTTTCAGCGCACTCGAGCTTACCGGCTAACCAATCTGGCCAGACGCGGAACATCCGGCGCGCGGATCGGCCGGCGGGAGAATCGTTACCTGGAGCGCAAATCGCTACTTCGCGGCGGTGCGCCGCTCAAGCTTGCGCAGCCGCTGATCCTGGTCCTTGGTCTGCACGGTGATACGATCGTCGAAGCGCTCGAATTTCCGCGCGAGCGTCGCCAACGCCTTGTTGGTCTGTTTGAGCTCGGCATCGAGCCGTTTGACCAGGCTGTCTGCCGAAGATGAGATCTCGTGGCGCACTTCTGCGGCCGCAGCCGGCAGCTCGCGCCCCAGGTCATGGCGGGCAGTCGCCAGTTCCTTGCGCAGGGCATCGCCGACCGCGTTGACTTCGCTGCTGAATTTCGAATGAAGTTCTGCGCTGGTCCGCGCCAGTTCCTCCGCCAGGCGTTGAGGAGCGCGTGCCGCGGCGGCCTGAATTTCCTGCTGGAATTCGTGGCGAGTTGAAGCGAGTTGCTCGCGGAAGTCGACGCGGGTCGCGCCCAGCATCTCGCCCAACCGCACCATCTCGGCGCCAAGGTCGGCGCGGGTCGAGGCGATAGCCTCGCGGTTTTCCCCGATGCGGTCGGAAAGGAAGCGAATCTGGCGGCCGACCTCGTTGAACTGCCCGACGATTTCCTCGCGCAGGGCCTCGATGCGCCCGCCCACCCCCGTCACCGCCTCGAGCACCAACTCGAACCGGGCACCCAACTGCTCCATCAACGCCCCCATCCTGGTCACCGCTTCGTCAGCCACGCTGGTCTTCCCCTCCATGACCCTTAAACGGATACCCTACCTCACGAGGTGTAACAACCGCGACCATCGTACATCATAGAAACAGCTTAGGGGCGAACTGTCATCATCGCATGACCAATAGATGAACATCGCTCGGCCTTCGATCGCGTCGCGGGTCGCCGTCCCCCAAAAGCGGCTGTCGTAGCTGCGGTCACGGTTGTCGCCCATCATGAAGTACTCCCCGGGCGGAACCTTGAACGGGCCGAAAGAGTCGCGCTCTGAATTTTGCGTGCGCTGACTCGGCGAAAGCTCCAGATGGGCGTGTGGGTCGGGGTCGAGCTTGCCATCGAGGTAGAGCATCCCGGCCTTGACTTCGATCGTGTCCCCCGGAACTCCCACCACCCGTTTGATGAAGTCTTTGCTCTTGTCTTCGGGAAAGACGAACACCACCACGTCGCCGCGATGGATCTTCTCGAACTCGAACAGATACTTGCCGTACGGCAGTTCGTCGGCAAACGGCATGAGCCCGAAGAATGAATCGGGCATCCGCAGGCCGAACACCATCTTGTTGACAATAATATGGTCGCCGACCAGCAGCGTCGGATACATCGAGGCTGACGGAATCTTGTAGGCCTGGATGAAGAAGGTGCGCAGAATGAGTGCGAGCGCGAGTGCGACGATAAACGCCTCGCTGTATTCGCGCAGCGCCGATTTTTGCGACTGCGCTTCGGGGACCGGCGGCGCCGGCTGCGCCTTCAGGTTGCGGACTGGCTCGGCCACTTATCCGCCTATTCCCCGACCTTGAGCAGGGCCAGAAACGCCTCCTGCGGTATTTCGACGCGGCCCACCTGCTTCATGCGCCTTTTACCTTCTTTCTGCTTTTCCAGGAGCTTGCGCTTGCGCGTGATGTCGCCGCCATAGCATTTGGCCGTAACGTTCTTCCTCAGGGCCTTGACGCTCTCGCGCGAGATTATCTTCGAGCCA
>DASPQS010000063.1:0-2385 GCA_035624865.1 Binataceae bacterium (SeqCode)
CAATCGCGCGCTCGGCGCGCCGCGCGTCGTCCAGCGGCAGAAAGCCCACCGGAATCAGGCGCCGGTCGTCCTTGCAAAAGTCGGTGATCGCACGATTCACTGCGGATGCGCCGCCATACAGCAGGTCTTGATTGTACTCGCGCTGCTCGAACACGCCCCAGAATTGGCCCATCGCCAGGGAAGTGAAGACGAGCTGGCGGTTGAAGCCCAGCAAATCCAGCGCCCGTTTGCGCTCGGCCGGATCGAAAGCGCCCAGCGCCTCCCAGCCCTTGATGAACATCAGGTTCTTTTCGATATCGATTTCATCCCAATGGCTCGCGGGATATTTGCCCGTGGTCGCATGCTCCGCCATCTTGCCCGTCCTGGAAAAATCCAGCGGCTTGAGCAACTCGCGCGTCTTGGCGTCCGCATAGCTCGCGAGCCAATCGACCGGCTCCATCACATGCGCGTCGGCGTCGTTATAGATGCGTCCGGTGGCGTACGGCATCGTGTTCCTCCCTCAATTGCCTGTGGTGAGGCGCTAACTATGAATAATGAATAATCGCGCTTATGTCCAAGCCCGCAGGCCCCGTCCGCGGCCGTTACCGAACCGAATCCGTAAGTGACGGGAATCTCAGGCGCTTTTTCCCTTGCCGGCGGACTCCGGGCGAGCTCTGCGTGAATCCCAATACCTGTAGGATCGCCCGACATGCCGCTCCGGGAGGTACGGTCCGGCGCCAAACAACTTTTCCCGTAAAGTGCCGGGGCTATACTCGCGCTGCATCAAGCCGCGCCCTTGAAGGACCGGAGCTACATAGTCGATGAAATCGACGAAGGTGCCAGGCGTCGTACTGTACATCAGGTTGACACCATCGACGCCGGCGGCAGCCCAATCCTGTAACCGGTCGGCGATCTGCTCGGGCGTACCAACGATCCGCGTTGTCTTGCCCAGCAGCCGGGCAATATCGCCGACGGTTCTCGCCCTTCTCTCCGAGCTCTCGGCCACCGCCCGCAGGATGCTTCTCACACCTTCGGTCTGCACATCGCCGATCGGCTGATCCCACGGGATATTGCCCAGATCGATCCCGATCGCGCCGCCAATGTGCGCGAGCATCCCGTCAGTACTCATATATTCGTCGATCTCCCGCTCTTTGCGGCGCGCCTCATCTTCAGTGCTGCCGACGATGAACGACAGGCCTTGCAGGAACAGGATGTCTTCGGGTCGGCGGCCATAAGCAACGGCCCGCGAGCGTACGTCTTCAATCTGCGATTGTGCGATTTTGGGATTCGCGGCGACAAGGAACTGAGCTTCAGCGTGAAGCGCCGCGAAATCTCGTCCCGCGGGTGACGAACCCGCTTGCGCCAGCAGCGGCGTACGCTGCGGCGACGGCTCCGCCAGATGCGGACCCTCGACGCGATAACGTTCACCCCGATGATGAATCTTGTGAACCTTGGCCGGATCGGCGTGCACGCCGTTCTTCACGTCGCGCAATACCGCGTCGTCTTCCCACGACCCTTCCCATAGCTTGTAGACCACCTGCATGTATTCCTGTGCCCAGCGGTAGCGCTCGTCATGCTCGGTCAGGTCGTCGAGTCCGAAATTCCTCGCGCCGTTCGCTACCGGACTCGTAACGATATTCCAGCAGACTCGCCCCTTCGAAAGATGATCGAGGGTCGAGACCCGGCGTGCGAAATTGAACGGATGCTCCTGGATTATCGAGCTGGTGAACGCGAGCCCCAGATGTTCGGTCACATGCGCCAATGCGGAAATAAGCACTGACGGATCGTTGCTGGGAATTTGCAGGCCTTCGCGCACAAAGGTCTCCCAGCCGCCGCGATAATCGCCATATAGTCCGATTATGTCAGCGAGAAAGATCGCATCGAATCGGCCTCGCTCCAGCAGCTTGGCCAAATCGACCCAGGTGTCGAGATCGGTATACTCGAGTTGCCGGGTTTGCGGATGGCGCCACAGCCCGTGGTAGATGTGCGACACCGTGTTCATCGTGAACGCACAGAAAATCAGCCGTTTGGCCATGAACGTCCTCCTTTCATAGACCGCGCAGTCGACCGGCCCGCAATCATGATCGGCTGCGGCGCACTCGCCCCCGATGCCGAAGAGACTTCAGGATCTCCGTTTGATCTTCGGCTCCGCGTATGGGTTACAGCCAACCCAACCCATCGCGCAAGCGCCTTCCCTCCCAGCCTCTCGCCACCGCCTCGTGTTCGACAACCTCGCCTGTCTCAGCTTCCTTGAGGCCGCGTTTCACCGCGCCGACGAACCATTCTTCGTAGTCGAGATAGCGCTCGATCGCCTGGCTTATCACCCACGCGCGCGAGCGGCTCATCGCGCGGGCGATCCCGTCGACGCGCTTGAGCGTGCGCGGGTCCATCCGAATAGTGGTGGTC
>DASPQS010000064.1:0-2259 GCA_035624865.1 Binataceae bacterium (SeqCode)
ATAGGCGTCGAGCGCATCGCCCTTCTTCTTCGGCTCATCGCCGGACTTGGCGTCGGTCTCTTCGTCGGAGCCGCGCACCGGGCGCGCCTCCGACATGCCCGGCCGCTTGGCGATGCCGTGACTGATGTAATTGACCGCGTCGTAGCGCGTCATGTCCTGCTCTTGCAGGAAATACGCCGCGTGGCTCTCGCGCTCGGCGAAAATGGCGACCAGCACGTTGGCGCCGGTCACCTCCTCGCGGCCGGACGATTGTACGTGAATGACGGCGCGCTGAATGACGCGCTGGAATCCGGCGGTCGGCTTGGAATCCTCGGCGCCGTCGGTGACCAGATTGTCCAGCTCGGATTCCAGGTACGCGATCAGGCTGCGGCGCAGCTTTTCCAGATCGACGTTGCAGGCGCGCATCACCGCGGCGGCGTCCTGGTCCTCGATCAATGCCAGCAGCAGATGCTCCAGCGTCGCATATTCGTGGTGGCGCTCATTGGCGAGCGCCAGCGCCCGGTGGAGCGACTGTTCGAGGCTGCGCGAGAACGTGGGCATTTCAATTTCTCATCGTTTGTATTGGACGTTTCCCCCCAAGAATCACTTCTTCTCCATTATGCATTGCAGAGGATGCTGATGTTTGCGGGCAAAGTCCATAACCTGCGTCACTTTGGTTTCCGCCACCTCGTAGGTGAAGACGCCGCATTCGCCGATGCCGTGCTGATGCACGTGCATCATGATCCGGTGCGCCGTCTCGTGGTCCTTGTTGAAGAACCGCTCGAGGACGTGGACCACGAACTCCATCGGCGTGTAGTCGTCGTTGAGCAAGAGAACGCGATAGAGGTTCGGCCGCTTGGTCTGCGGCCTGGTCTTGGTGATGACCGCAGTGCCCGGCGCGTCCTCGCCTTTGCGCCGGCGATCGTCGTCGGCCAAGCGGGGCGGTATCCTAGTCATAGTAACGTCAATCCACGGCATTGGTTCGTCGACTTTAAGACCCACACTCGGCGGCACCGATCCTCGGCTCAAGCCTAACGAGCGGTCGCTGCCGATCAAGATTCCCGACACGGCATCATAAATTTAACGCGGTTCACGTGCCAGATCGATAGCACGGCGGCCAGACGCGTAAACGCCGTCGTTACGAGGCCCCCGGTTTGGCACAACGTGCACGCGCGCTACGGCATTGCCAAGACGGGAGTGGCTGGGCCGGCAAATAATGGCCGGTGAAATGCGAGCGATTCGTGGCAAAATCCCCCGGTCCGCGCCGTCACGGATTGGTCCGAGCCGCCGACTCGGCTATGGATCGCGCCAGTGACAGGAGGTGAGCATGGCCGACCTCACACGGCGGGCGCGACTGGTGCGCGAGTTCGAGCAGGAGTTCGTGCCCGATTACGACGCCCAGAGCCTGCCGTCGACCGACAAGCGCGCAGCCTATGCGCTCGAGCACATCGCCTTCCGCGTCGGGCGGATCGAACAAGTCCTCACCCGGCTTGTCAGCGCCATCGAAGCCGCGCTGCCCAAGCCGTAACGTCATCGCAGCAGCGCACAATCGGCGCGCTTACTTCGGAGCCTTCGCCAGCGCGCTCTCGAACGGCTGGTAGATTTCCTTGGCGAGATCGACATAAAGTTCGCCGAGCTTGGCGGCTTCGGCGACGAAATCCTCGTACGAGGATTTCAGGTATTCGCTCTGCACTTCCATCGCCTTTTCCAGGGTCTTGGCGCCCATCAGGCGTTCCCAGGCGGCGGTGGAGTCCTCGATCGACTTCTTGGAGTAGTCCACGACCTCGACCGCGATAGCTTGGGCGTTTTTAGTCCATACGCCGAGCGACGCCAGCGCGGTTTCCATGCTGTCCTTGCCGAATTTCTGCATCTCTTCGCTTGTCATGGCTGATCCCTTTGGGCGGCGCCCGGTTCTGGCCTGCACTGCCGTTAAACCCGCCTCGGTCGCTGCCTTGAAATGGCCGTTTGGGGGGGTGATGATAATAATAGTGCAGTGCACAAAAATCTGCAACGGGTGCGGGTCGAATGCGCAAAACCCCGGTGCGGCGGGGACTTAACGCTTTTGCAACGGCGTTCGCCTAACCTGCTTGACCGTGTTGTTGGGGTGACGGCCGCCTTCGGTGATCTCTCCCTTGCGGACCGGCCGCAGTGCGGCCGATCCGCCGCGAGGGAGGCAAATCCCCGAAGGAGCGAACAGGGCTTGCCTTCCGCAAGGCCAGGCGCGCGTTCAGGGACGGGGTGCGGAATGGTCTGGGTGAATTTCGGAGCCCGCCACGGGCT
>DASPQS010000065.1:0-12828 GCA_035624865.1 Binataceae bacterium (SeqCode)
AGGCAGAGTTCGAACTCATAGTGGTCGACGACGGTTCGACCGATGGCACATGGCCCGAACTGCAGCGCATGGCAGCGAAAGCACCAGGTATCGTGCGAGTGCTGCGCACCGAGAACCGTGGCGTCGCGGCCGCACGTAACGTCGGCATCGCGATGGCGAAGGCACCACTCACAGCCTTTCTTGATTCGGACGACTTATGGGCACCTGACAAGCTGGCGCGGCAGGTAGAGTTCATGGACCTGCACCCGCGGTGCGAAATTTCACAGACAGGCGAGATTTGGCTGCGCCATGGCCAGCGGGTTAATCCAGGAGCGCGTCACCGCAAACGCGGGGGAGACATCTTCATCGACTCGCTGCGCACCTGCCTCGTCAGCCCTTCCGCTGTGATCTTGAGAACAGCGTACCTGCGCGAGGTCGGCGGCTTCGACGAGGATATGACGGCCGCCGAGGACTACGACCTCTGGCTGCGGATCCTCGTGAATCATGAAGCGGGATATATCGATGAGCCGCTCGTGACTCGCCGTGCGGGACATCCGGACCAGCTTTCCGCCACCGTCGCGGCGATCGATCGTTTCCGGATTCTCGCCCTGCTTAAGCTGCTAACGCGTACTGATTTGGCGGCAGCGCGGCGCGAAGCCGTGTGCGACATCCTGGCGGAGAAGTCCGCTATCTACGCCAAGGGGCTCGCGCGGCGCGGGCACAAGGACGCAGCAGATTTAATCCCGGGTCTGCGGGCCGGAGCTCTCGGAGCGTGGCGTACGGGCGCCGGCGAAGGGCTCGCATCCGCACTGGCGGCGATGCGCTCTCATGTAGAGTTCGGGTCGATAGCGGGTCTCGGGCAATGAATGTGGGCACCGTGGAATCGAGGATTCGAGCGTGGGCTGAGAAGCGGCGGCTGCCAGAGGCCCATCTCGTACGATGGCTTGCGCTGGCCCAAGAGGATCGCGCCGCGCTGTTGGAGACGGCGGAGCGGTTGCGGCTGCGGACCGGGCAATTCGTCACGGCACTGGAACTGCTGGAAGAGATTGCGCTGCGTGATGGTGAGAGTATTGCAGGCGTGCTTGCCCGCAGCGAGATTCGGCGGATACTTGAAGGAACAGGTTCTGCTCCCGGGCGTGCACATTCACTGGTGGAACAATTGCGCGTGGCTCGTTTTCCTCGGCTCAAGCGGACGATCGAGCGCCTGCGCACCGAGATCGTGGGCCTTGCGCTTCCGCCGGGGATAAGGGTGGTGTTGCCCGTGGATCTGGGCTCTGATGAGCTTCGAATCGAGATACGGGCAAACGGCGGCGCGGAATTGGAGAGGTTAATCTGCGCGATAGATAGGCACGCGGCGGGACTCCGGCGAATCGCAGAAATGCTAGGTGGCGCCGATGAAGTTTGAGCTGGACGTCGTGCTGATCGAGGAGCGTTGCCGATCGAGCGCGCTGGCCGCGAGGTTGGCGAGCGCCGTCGCTCCCGAGGTCGAGGTCCGCTACGTTCCCGACGGGCGCGAGTCTGCACGTCCTCTCGCTGGCGAGCGCGATCCGTTCGCAGCGGCCAAACGGCGGCTGGTGGTGATGGAGCGGCGAGCGCCTTTTCTGATGGGTTGCCCGGCGGGATCGGCGGAATTTGCTTGCTGCGGCTACCTGGTGCTGGTAACCGCGTCGAACTGCCCGATGGACTGCAGCTATTGCTTTCTACAGGAATATGTCGCGGATAATCCGGGCCTGCAGGTTTACGCGAATTACGCCGCGGCGTTTGACGAACTCGAGCGGCTCGGTCGCAGCGCGCCCGGCCGCAGCTTCCGCGTGGGCACGGGAGAACTGGCCGATTCGCTCGCATTCGACACGCTCACCGCAATCAGCCGCGATCTGGTCGAGTATTTCGCGCAGCGCGAGAACCTGCTGCTCGAACTGAAGACCAAAACCGACGAGGTCGGGAATCTGCTGACGATGGATCCCTGCGGGCGCACGTTGGTGTCATGGACGCTCTCGCCGACACGCGTATACGAAAGCTCGGAACATCGGACCGCGCCGCCGGCGGCGCGAATCGAGGCCGCACGCGGAGTACTCGAGGCGGGCTACAAGGTCGGATTTCATCTCGATCCGTTGATTGCGTATCCCGAGGCCGAACACGACTATGGCGAACTGATCGAGAATCTTTTCGACGTGATCCCTCCGCAGCGGATCTCCTTCGTTAGCATGGGTGGCCTCAGGATGACCCCAGCGCTGCGCGCCGTGGCGAGGCGGCGCTTTCCGGGGGATCCGATGCTGTTGGCGGGTGAAGAAGTGCTGGGTCGAGACGGCCGGATGCGCAGCTTCACTCCGCTGCGAATGCGCCTGTTCGCGTCGATTCGCGCCAGAATCGAACGGCGGGCCCCGAAAATGCCGCTTTACCTTTGCATGGAGAGCGCGAGCGCATACGAGCGGGTGTTCGGCGCCACGCCGGCAACTCCCGCAGCGCTTGGGGAGCGGCTTGTAGGCCGTTAGCGATGGCGTCGGGCGGGCGGAAGGTTACGAGAGCGCGAACTGCAAGAGTGCGCGACGGTACCCGGATTGCGGCATCCGACGGGCGGGTGCTTGTTGGGACGGGAGCCGCGGCGGACAGCCGCAACCGATCGATCGGGGTGTTCGATTCGGGCATCGGGGGACTGACCGTACTCAAGGCACTGATCGGAAGCTTGCCGGGCGAGGACTTTATCTACCTGGGGGACACAGCGCGGCTGCCGTACGGAACCAAGTCGAACGAGGTGATAATCCGTTACTCGCGCGAGAACACCGAGTTCCTGCTCGCCAAAGGGATCAAGATGCTGGTAGTGGCGTGCAACACGTCGAGCGCGGTAGCGCTGAGCGAAATTGCGCGCGACACGGTGGTGCCGGTGATCGGAGTGATCGAGCCGGGTGCGCAGGCCGCGGTGCGGGCGTCGCGTTCGGGCAAAATCGGCGTGATTGGAACCGAGGCAACAATCGCGTCGGGGGCGTATACGCGTGCGATCCAGCGCTTGCGGCCGCGCGCGGAGATCTACACGCGCGCGTGTCCGCTGCTGGTACCCCTGGTCGAGGAGGGCTGGACCGACAACGAAATCGCCGAGCGCACCGTGGCATATTACCTGGAGAGCCTTAAGGCTAGCGGAATCGACACGCTGCTGCTTGGCTGCACGCATTACCCGCTATTGCGCGGCGTCTTCTCGCGCGTGCTCGGGGCGGGGGTAAAGATTGTTGATTCGGCGGGTGCAACGGCGGCTATGGTGCGCGAGCGGTTGGCGGCGCTCAGACTCGCGCGGATGAGCGCGCATAGCGCGCAAAGTTTTTTCGTGACCGAGACGCCGGAGCGCTTCGTGCGGGTGGGGCGGCGGTTTCTCGGTCCGCAGGTCGAGTCGGCAGTGAGAATCGAGCGCTGAAAAGCCGACGTCAAACGGGTAGAATCAAGCATACGAAGCCCGCTTCGCAGTGCGTGGCGGGCATCTATTACCTTTAGAGCGAACTCATTCACGATGGCCTCATCGTTATCCCAATTGTCGCGCAAGATCTTCGGTTCCAAAAACGACCGCGAGCTGAAGAGGCTGCGTCAGGTAGCCGACCGAATAAACCAACTCGAAGCGGATTATCAGGCGAAGAGCGACAACGAATTACGCAGCCTTGTCGCCGAATGGAAGGCGCGGCTGAGCGCAATCGAGGAAAAGGACGACCGCGAGGACGCAACGTGGGAGTTGCTGCCAGATGTCTTCGCGACGGTGCGCGAGGCATCCAAGCGCACCCTCGGCCAGCGCCATTTCGAGGTGCAGTTAATCGGCGGGATGGTGCTGCATCAGGGCAAAATCTCGGAGATGAAGACCGGTGAGGGCAAGACCCTGGTCGCAACGCTGCCTGCCGTGCTCAATGCGCTGGCGGGCAGGGGCGTACATGTGGTCACGGTCAACGACTACCTTGCGCGGCGCGATGCCGAATGGATGGGGCGCATCTACAACTTCCTCGGCTTAAGTGTGGGCGTAGTCGTACACGGACTGAGCGACCAGCAGCGCAAAGCGGCCTACAACTGCGATATCACGTACGGCCAGAACAACGAATTCGGCTTCGACTACTTGCGCGACAACATGAAGTTCAACCTGGAGGATTACGTCCAGCGCGAACATTATTTTGCGATCGTGGACGAGGTCGACTCGATTCTGATTGACGAAGCGCGTACGCCGCTCATCATCTCGGGCGCCTCTGAGGAATCCACTGACACCTATTATGTCGTCGACCGCGTTATCCCGCGGCTTAAGGCCGAAGAACACTACACTATCGATGAAAAGCTGCGCACCGCGGCGCTGACCGAAGAAGGGGTCACGCGCGCGGAGCAATTGCTTGGCGTCGAGAATCTGTACGACCCGCGCAATATTTTGCTGGTCCATCATATGAGCCAGGCGCTTAAAGCTCACACCTTGTTCAAGCGCGACGTCGACTACGTGGTGAAGGACGGACAGGTAGTGATCGTCGACGAGTTCACGGGGAGGCTGATGCCGGGGCGGCGCTGGAGCGATGGGCTCCATCAGGCGATCGAAGCGAAGGAAAACGTCAAGATCGAATCCGAGAACCAGACGCTGGCGACCATTACGTTCCAGAACTATTTCCGCATGTACGGAAAGCTGGCCGGCATGACCGGTACAGCGGATACCGAATCGGTCGAATTCAAGGAGATTTACAACCTTGACGTCGTAGTCATCCCGACGAATCAGCCCATGATCCGCGATGACAACCATGACGTCGTTTTCAAGACCGAGGCGGAAAAGTTCGACGCTGTAGTCGAAGAAATCAAGGACTGCTGGGAGCGGGGGCAGCCGGTGCTGGTCGGCACGGTCTCCATCGAGAAGTCGGAGCGGCTGGCGAACCAGCTCAAGAAGACCGGCATCAAGCATAATGTGCTCAACGCCAAAAACCACGAGCGCGAGGCGGAGATCGTCGCCCAGGCCGGGCGTCACAAGGCGGTGACGATCTCGACCAACATGGCCGGGCGCGGCACCGATATTGTGCTGGGTGGCAACCCCGAAGGCCTGGCGGCGGCAGAGACGGGCACTCGCGACCCTGACGACGTGCAGTTTCAGCAGGCGCACGCCAAATATCGAGAGCAGTGCGCAGGTGAGCGGACCAAGGTGCTGGAGGCAGGCGGCCTGCACATTCTAGGTACCGAGCGGCACGAATCACGCCGCATCGACAACCAGCTCCGTGGACGATCGGGGCGCCAGGGCGACCCCGGTTCGTCGCGCTTTTACCTCTCGCTGGAGGACGACCTGCTGCGCATCTTCGGCGCGGATCGGCTCAAGGGGCTGATGAGCCGCATCGGCATGGAGGATGGCGTCCCAATCGAGCATCGCTGGATTTCGAAGGCGATCGAGAATGCGCAAAAGAAGGTCGAAGCGCACAACTTTGACATCCGCAAGCATCTGCTCGAGTACGACGACGTAATGAACAAGCAGCGCGAGGTCGTCTACCATCGACGCCGCGAGCTGCTCTCAGGTGCTTCGCTCAAGGAAGATATCCTGGACATGTGTCACGAACTGGTCGAGGGAATCGTCGAGGCGCATGCCGACGCGGAGCGCGATCCGTCGGAATGGGAATGGAAGGAAATCGAGGACGGCTTTTTCAAGCAATTCAAGTTCCGGCCTGGCTTTCGCGAAAACCTCAACGGCGCCGCGCTCAACGTGCCACAGGATCTTACCGTGCTGGCGACCGAGCGGGTCCAGCGGCTCTACGAGCAGCGCGAGGTTGAGTTTATCGAGCCGGTGATGCGGCAAATCGAAAAAATCGTGATGCTGCAGACGCTCGACGCGCTCTGGAAAGACCATCTGCTGGCGATGGATCACCTGAAGGAAGGGATCGGGCTGCGCGGCTACGGACAGCGCAACCCCCTGGTCGAGTACCAGCGCGAAGGCTTCGAGATGTTCGAGGCGATGATGCGGGTGATGCAGCAGGACGTGGTCGAAAAGGTTTTCGCCGTGGAGGTCCGCCGGGAACAGGACGTCGAGCAAATCGAGCAGCAACAGCAGCGGCCGCAGAAGGTCGTGATGAGCCACGGCGGCGAGAGCGTCGATCAAGGAGCCCCGACCGTCAAACGCGAGGGCGACAAGGTCGGGCGCAACGACCCGTGTCCCTGCGGGTCGGGGAAAAAGTACAAGCGCTGTCACGGGAAGTAGTACCGCGGAAGGTCCGGCCCTTGCGCCGCTGCGGCGCGCGCGTATTAGATGGGCGGCTGGAGGTGGGCCGGATGGACGTACGACTCGAACCCGTGGCAGTGCGCGGCTTTCGCTTCGCCGGCGTGGCGGCGGGGCTACGAAAAGAGCCGGAGCGCAAAGACCTCGGCGCAATCGTCGCCGATTCGCCGGTCAAAGCCGCGGGCGTCTTCACCACCAGCCGTGTCAAGGCGGCTCCGGTGCTGGTCGCGCAAGAGCGGGTGCGTCGCGGAAAACTGCAGGCGATCGTGGCTAACTCGGGTTCGGCCAACTGTTTCACAGGCAAGGCGGGAATCAAACTCGCGCGCGACTCGTGCGCCGCACTCGCAGCGGTAGTCGGATGCGCGGAGGAACTAATCGCACCCTGCTCGACTGGAGTTATCGGCCGTCTCTACGACCTCGAGAAATACCGCGCCGGAATCGTTGAGGTCGCCAACTCGCTCAGACCGGATGGTTTCGAGGATTTCGCGCGCGCGATCATGACCACGGACACTCATCCCAAGATTGCGGCGGCGTCGGTCCGAGTCGGCGGCGCGGAGGTGACGATCGCGGGATGCGCAAAGGGCGCAGGAATGATCGAGCCGAAGATGGCGACCATGCTCGCCTTTATCGTCACCGACGCGGCGGCGCCGTCTGCTCAGCTTCGCGCCGTACTCAAGCGGGTGCTGCCGGGAAGCTTCAACGCGATTACAGTCGACGGCGATATGTCGACGAATGACACCCTCTTGCTGCTCGCTAGCGGGGCTGCGGGAAACCGGACGCTGGCTGGGCGCGAGCTCCAGCTGTTCGAGTCCGCGGTTGGCGGCGTGGCCGAGGCCCTGGCACGCGAACTGGTTCGCGACGGCGAGGGAGCGACCAAGCTGGTAACGGTCGAAGTGCGCGGCGCTGGACGGCCGGCCCAGGCTGAACGAATCGCCCGCGCGATCGCGAATTCGCCGCTGGTCAAGACCGCGTTTTTCGGCTGCGACCCGAATTTCGGGCGAATCGCGATGGCGTTGGGCAAGTCCGGTGTCGCGTTTGATCTCGAGCGGCTCGAAGTGAGCCTGGCGGGCATCAAAATTGCGCGCCGTGGCACCCTCCAGGCTGATGCCCTCGCGGCTGCCGCCAGCAGGATGAAGGAACGCGAGTTCGATCTCACCGTCGACCTGAAGCAAGGCAAGGCCCACGCTCGGATCATGACCTGCGACCTCAGCTTCGAGTACGTCAAAATCAACGCGGAGTATACGACCTGAAACCGCGGCAACGAAAATGCCTGGAGCGCAAGTGGCTGAATTCGTGAAAGTCGCAGCAGTGAACGAAATTCCGGACGGCGGTGGCCGAACAGTCGAGGCCCGCGGGCGAAAGATTGCAGTCTTCAATTCGGGCGGACGGTTCTACGCCATCGACAATGCCTGCCAGCATCGCGGCGGTCCCCTCGGCGAGGGCGAGGTCTACGGGACTCGTGTCGTCTGTCCGTGGCACGGATGGGAGTATGATTTTGCGGCGGGATGCAACGTGGACGATCCGGGTATGAAGCTTGCGTGCTTCGCTGTCCGGGTCAATGGCAACGACGTGCTGGTCGAACTCTAGTTGCGTCACAAAGGGAGCGAGGAACGAATTGCAGCGTGGCGTCTAGTGCAAATGAAAACGGGAAGAGGGGGCGGCTGCCCGATTTTCTGGGTGTCGGGCCGCCACGAGCCGCGACTTCGTGGCTCGACGCGGTGTTGCGCGGGCGCGCGGGACTGCCCCGGGATATCAAGGAAGTCGATTTCTTCGTCAAGAATTACGCGCGCGGGGTCGAATGGTACAAAGGTTATTTCGCTGACTGCGATCCGGACCTGCCCATCGGCGAGATTTGCCCGAGCTACTTCGGATCCGATGAGGCACGTGCACGAATCGCTGAGCTTATCCCGAACTGCCGCATAATCTGCACGTTCCGCGACCCTGTGGAGATGACCTACTCGATGTACAAGCTGGCGCGGCGCAACGTATGGACGCGGACCGACTTCGAGTCTTACGTGCCCGAGCAATGGCATAATCAGGCGGCGCGGCTCAAGAAATGGCGCGCGACATTCGGGGGAGAACGCGTTCTGGCCTGCTTTTACGATGACCTCGAGGCGGATGCACAAAAGTACCTCGATCCGATATGCGACTTTATCGGGATAGAGCGAATTCCGATCGGGAAGTCCGCGCTGGCGAAGCAGCGCATCAATACGTTTAGCCGTGAGCCGCGTAGCGCATGGATCGGCCGGCGTGCGCGCAAGCTGCGCGATTCACTCGAGGCGCGCGAGGCGTATGGCGCGATCAATCTCCTGACGCGGGTCGGCTTCTGGCGCTTTTGCTTCGAGGGCGGGGAGGAATTCGCGCCGCTTGATCCAGAAGTGGAGGCCCGGCTGCGCGAGCGTTTCCGCCCCGCAATCGAAGAGTTGGAGGAAGTGGCCGGACGCGACCTTGCGGCCTGGAAGCGCGGCCGACGCGACGCACCCGTGGTCCTTACGGCCGCGCGACCGTAACGGTCCGTTACCGGAAAGTAGTCTTGCGATGCGCCTGTTTGGCCGCAAAAGCCGCGAGAGCGTGCGCGACGATCTGCTGCGCAAGATGGGGCGCGGGGGCGTATGCGCGGAAATCGGCGTTTTCCGCGGCGACTTCTCCGAACGAATCCTGCTGATCTCTCGCCCCCACCGACTTCATCTGATTGACCCCTGGAAGTTCGAACCCGGCCCGGTATACGAACAGTCGCTTTACGGCAGCGCTCACGTGAACGGGCAGCCTGCAATGGACGCGGTCTTCAACTCAGTGCGCGACCGCTTCGATCACGAAATCCGCGTAGGCACCGTCGTACTTCATCGGGCGGCAAGTGACGAAGCGGCTGGACAATTCGAGGACGAATATTTCGACTGGGTGTATATCGACGGCAACCATCTGCGCGAATTCGTCATGCGCGACCTCGAGAATTACTATCCGAAGGTCAAGCCGGGGGGCTATATCGCCGGCGACGACTACGGAGTCCAAGGTTGGTGGAAGGACGGCGTTACTCGGGCGGTCGAGGAATTTGCCGCGCGCGGCGGATGCGACACGCGGCTCACGCGCGCCGACCAGTTCCTGCTTCGAAAGAAGCGAAGGTAGGCGCGGCGACTGCTGCCGGCTTGGACCAAAGCTGGTAGTCTTATTGGATGCCGCGCGTTTCGGCGATAATCCCCGTCTACAATGGTGCAGCGACGATCGCTGAGGCCGTCGACAGCGCGCTCGCGCAGAGTTGGCGCGACCTCGAAGTAATAGTGGTCGACGACGGCTCGAACGACGACACCCCCGCAATCCTCGATCGCTACGGTGACCGCATCCGCGTGATCGCGCAGCGCAATCGCGGGCCGGCGGCTGCACGCAACGCCGCCGCGCGTATCGCCACCGGCGAGTACCTTGCCTTTCTCGACGCCGATGACCGCTGGCTGCCGACGATGATTGAGCGCTGCTTAGCAGAACTCGAGAAGGCACCGGAATGCGTGCTCGCATATACCAATCTCTCGGTGGTCGACAGCGGCGGCCGTACGCTCGCAACCTCGCTTATCAACGGCGAAACGGCTCACGCGCCGACACTGGAGGAAATGCTCGGGCAGATGTGGCCGATAATGACCAGCGGCGTGGTGATAAAGCGCGCTGCATTCGATCGTACAGGTGGATTTCGCGAGGAATTCACGCGCGCAAGCTTCGAGGACATCCATCTCTGGATGGTTGCACGCGAGCAGGGGCCGTTTCGCTATATTCAGGAACCAATGGCCGTATGGCGGTTTTCGCTCTTCCCAGGCCGGCTGAAGAAAGCCGGTGGCAACGTTGCAGCGGGAGAAGTCCTCGACCGAATCATGCGCGAGCGCTGGGGAGTGTCGGCCGGTCCGCTGCTCAAGACACGCGCGCGAGCCGCTCGCAGCATCCTGGGCTATATCGGACTGCTCGCTATGCGCGAGGGCGACGCGAGGCGGGCGCGCGAGGCCTTCGGCGACGCGCTGCGGATTGACCCGTGGCGCGTGCGGAACTTACTGCGCCTGATACGCACATACCTCCCAACGCGGGTTGCGCGGGCGCTCAGCGGGCGGACGGGACGCGCGTCGAGCAGGCCCGCGCGACTGCGATAAACGGGCCGCAGTCCCCCTTCACCGCTCTGATAAGTCAGCTCGACGGTGTGTCAACACGCGCGCGGACTTCGAGGAGGCCAAAGCTCCTGAGTGTGCGGGGGTAGCACGACTCCACGGCATTGACCGCATCGCGCGACATCGCAGACAGTCCAAAAACAATCAGGACGGGCTCCGGGCCGCATCCGAATTCGGCTGGAATTGCCATCGCGGACTCGTCCCGCGGAAGATAATAGAGCACCGGGGCCAAGGCGGCCGCCGGCAAAATCGCGATCTTTTCTCCTCGCTGTACCGAAGAAGCTGCGACCTCTGCTGCCTCGCGCCATCTGAAATACTCGAGTTTTTGCCAGTCGTGACGTACGTGGGCCAATGATTGTGCAATCACGACTGCCGCGAGCCCGTAGCGCAAACCGTCGCCCGGCAAAGACGCGAGCCCCAGCGCGACCAAAACGAAAAAGGCAACGAAGCTCAAGAGCACGTAGCGTACGACCATGAACGGCGTGATCGTATACGAGACGGCGAGCGCCAGCGCGAATGGCGTCACCAGCCACAACAGAACAAAGACGGTTCCCTGCCTCGCCCGGCTCCACTGATACCAGACTCCAAAGATCGCGAGTCCTGCGAACGGCCATAAGGCTGCATTGCCTGATACCGTCCTCAATGCCCTCAAAGGCCACCATGGCGGCTGTGGCTCGATAAAGTCCAAAATACCTCTGTGGAAGGCACCAGCCCCGGCGCCAACCGCGGTCACCAACAATGGAGCAAACAGGACGGCAGCAAGCGCCAACGCTATTGCGGGTCGTAAGAGCGAAATCGACTCACCGCGTCCGCGTTCCAAATACCACAGCTGGACCAGCCATAGAGCCTCACCGGCGAAGAAGGACACCATCGCGTAATGGCTTGCCACGGCTAGCGCGGTAAGGACCGCGGCCGCAATACAGTTCAGGATGCCCGTTTTCCGATGAGCGCGGACGAAGAAAAAGATCTGAGCGAATACCAGCACGAGCACCAACGAGTACATCCGTGCCACGCGTGTTAACGCGATCATTTGAAGGTTGCACGCAAATATCAGGGCCGCGAATGCAGCCACAAGTTCCGGCGGAGGAGCGGCACCCTGGTCCAGCGAATAGAAGATTTCACGGACAGCAACAAAGAGCAGCAAGATTGCCAGGATGCCAAGAATCGCCGAAAGCACGCGCATCGCGACTACGCCGTCGCCGAACCGGTTGATCCAGGCATGCAGGACGATCTCGTAGACCCCGAACGTGCCGGGCTCGTAACGCAAACCTGTTCTGATGACGCCCGCGATCGTGGGTGCGCATGCAGCCAGCCACAAGACGGCTTCGGATTGGTCGAGTTCGGTGGCATCCAGATGGTAGAAACGTAGTCCGCCGCCGAGAATCAGCGCGACGCCCACGATTGCGATTGCGGCCCTCCACGAGGAACCAGAGGACGGTTGCTCGGGGCGTGCGCCTTCAGATTTGGCAAAGTGCGGCTCGGCGGTCATCTCGTGACTACATTCCTTATCCGGACTGGAGGCTTGGGACTTTAATCGAGCCGCAGCGGCGCGCAATGATCTCGTCGAATTATTCAACAGCTGATGGCAGGATAAAAGCCGCGACCGCGGTCACAAGCGTGGAACACGCTCAACGGAGGTAGGCCTACGCGCCAGTTACGATCAATATCGGAGTTCCAAGCACGTCCACGGTATTTGCGAGGCACACTGCGATGAGCGTGCTGGCCGCGGGCCGCTTGCCGGATTTTATCGCGGTGGGGCCGCCCCGCACAGCCACCACATGGCTGGAACGAATCCTCGAAGGGCACGTTGGACTCCCGGCGGGCATCAAGGAAACAGATTTCTTCGGCGGACGCTACGAGCTGGGCATCGGATGGTACGCGGCTCACTTTAGCAGATGCGATCCGGCCCTGCCGATCGGCGAGATCTGCCCGGTCTACTTCGATTCGCCGACGGCGCGCGAGCGCATCGCGCTCCATCTTCCCCAATGCCGGATAATCTGCACGCTGCGCGATCCGGTCGAAAGGTTGTATTCGCACTACCGTCTCTTAAGACGCGAGGGATGGATTGGCGAAATAACGCTCGAACAAACGCTGGCGAAGGACCTGAAATGGAATGGACCGGGGAACCTGCACGGGTCCAACCGCTATGCGGCGCATCTGCAAGAATGGCAAGCCGTATTCGGTGAAAGACACGTCCTGGTACTGCTCCACGACGACTTGATCGCCGATGCGCGCGGATATCTTGACGGCATCTGTGCTTTCATCGGAATCGAGACGTTTGCGATCGACGCGGCGCGCGCGAGCGAGCGCGTCAATGCGGTCGAGCGCGCCCCGCGGAATTGGCGGCTCGCGCGGCGGGCGCGCAAGATCCGCGAGCGCCTGATTCGACGGCGGCGGTACCGATTGCTCAACGCCTGTCAGCCGTTATGGGATTTCTGCGCCGGGCATGGGGCGCCGTTCGGACCGCTCGAACCGGTACTGGAAGAGCGCCTGCGCAAGCAGCTGCGGCCGGAGGTC